>JAYTIW010000068.1:0-8721 GCA_043731575.1 Minisyncoccota bacterium
ACAAGTAATTGTACAAAAACTACGGGAAGCAGAACGTGAAAGTATTGTTGGAGAATTTACTGATAAGGAAAACACTATTGTATCAGGTGTCGTGCAGCGTATCGAGCGCTCAACTGCATTCATCGACCTCGGACGCACAACAGCTATCCTTCCTTTTGAAGAGCAGATTGCAAATGAGCGACTTCGTCCAGGCGAGCGTGTTCGGGCGTATCTTTTCTCAATTGAAGAAGGGTTTCGTGGACTTTCTATTCGCCTCTCACGCTCACATCCAAAATTCTTAATTGAGCTTTTCAAAAATGAAAGCCAAGAAATCGCTCAAGGTGTTGTAGAAATCGTAGCAGTTGCTCGTGAGCCAGGTAGTCGTTCTAAGATTGCTGTTAAATCAAATGATGAACGTGTTGACCCAATTGGTGCGTGTGTCGGACAGCGCGGTGTACGAGTGACATCTATCACAGAAGAACTTTCTGGTGAGAAGATCGACGTTATCGAATGGTCAGCTGATGCTCGTCGTTTCATCGCAACAGCACTTTCTCCTGCAAAAGCCCTCTCTATTGAACTTCATGAAGAAGAAAAGAAAGCAATAGTTACTGTTGCTAAAGAGGAGCAGTCTCTCGCCATCGGTAAAGGTGGGCAAAATGTTCGTCTTGCAGCTAAGCTTACAGGATGGAAAATAGACATTGTATCAGGTGGGGAAATGGTTGCAGAAGCAGATGAAGCAGGTACCCTCACTAGTTCAAGTGGTGTCGCTGATGAAACAATTACAGAAGAAGCTTCTGAAGTACTAAAAGCAATGAATGTTATCGAAAGTGAAGCACCTAAGAATTCTGGAGTAGAAAATGTTGTTGAAGAAACAACTTCGGAAGTAGCTACTGAAGTTGTTTCAGAGAGTCAAACAGGAACCGAATCAACTGACTCGGAAGAAGTGAAGTAATATAGTAAACTTATTTGTATTACTAAACCCTAACCACTATACCCTAATCACTAGTTATTATGAATTTACTTCACGATGTATCAGTTGGAAAGAATGTTCCAGAAGAAATTACTGTTGTTGTTGAGATTAACAAAGGATCACTTAATAAATATGAGCTTGATAAGGAGACAGGAATTATCAAGTTAGATCGTGTATCACACACCGCTCAGACATTTCCGTTTGATTATGGCTTTGTCCCACAGACTCACTGGCATGACGGAGATCCACTTGATGTTATTATTATAGCAACTGCGCCATTTCTTCCTGGAGTGTTGGTTGATGTTCGCCCAGTAGGAGTTATGGATATGATTGATTCTGGAGAAAGTGACGCGAAGATAATTGCAGTCCCTGTGAACGACCCACGATTTGCAAATGTGAAAGACTTAAGCGATGTAAACCCACACTTCATTAAAGAGTACACTCACTTTTATGAAAACTACAAGAAGCTTCAGAACAAGATTGTTACCATTCCAACTATTCGAGATGCGAAGGCTGCTAAAGAAGTTATTCTAGAATCAATGGAGCTTTATAAGAAAGAATTTTCTAAAAACTAAAAAATCATCCCACCTGCTTTGTTGCATCAGATTTTTGCTCCCGCAATGTACTACTCGTACATCTTGGTTGCAAAAATCTGATGCGCCTCGCATTTGGAATAATTTTTTCATTTTTAGTACAGTATTTGCATTTACCAGTAACTATTGACCATTAACTAGTAACCACTTATGAAAATTGAAAAAAAAGACTTACCAAAAGGATTGGTAGAATTTAAGGTTGTTGTTGACGTAGAAGAGTTTGAAGCTTACCACACAAAGGCATTTGCAGTTATTCAGCAATCTGTTGAAGTGGATGGTTTTCGAAAAGGAAATGCACCAGAAGCACTTGTTGTGAAGAAGTATGGGGACATGATTATTCTTGAAGAAATGGCTAATCTCGCACTTCGCTCAGCATATGTGAAGGCAATCGAAGAGCACAAGATAAATCCTATTTCTGAACCACAAATAACTATTACAAAGATTGCGAAAGGTAACCCACTCGAGCTCACTATCACAGTCCCTGTGATGCCAGAATTTACACTTCCAACATATAAGAAAATTGCGAAAGAAGTAGTAAACGATGGAGAGAAAATCGAAGTCACTGACAAGGATATTGAAGATGTTCTCGAAGAGCTTCGTAAAGGTAGAGCAAAAGAACGTGAGCATATACATCACGACCGCCACTCTTCGGACGAAGCTACGAAGGGGTATAGCGAGCACTCTCACGAAGGGCATGATCATGCATCACATAACCACAGTCATGCACATAATGAAGTAAAAGAAGAAGAAAACTTGCCCCGCGAAGCTGGAAGCGAAATAGGGAAATCTGAAGTGGTTTTTCCCGAGCTTAACGATGATTTTGCGAAAAGTTTTGGAGATAGTTTCACAAATCTTGCTGACCTTAAGAGCAAGGTCGCTGAGAATCTTAAACTTGAGAAAGAGCAGAAGCTTCGTGAGAAGCGTCGCAGTGCAATTATGGAAAAGCTAGTTGCAGAGACGAAGGCTGATCTACCGGATGTTCTTGTTGAAGGAGAGCTTAATAACATGCTTCACCAAATGAAAGGAGATATTACTCGTTTCGGAGGAACATGGGAAGAGTATCTCACTCACACAAAAAAAACTGAAGACGAGATTAAGAAAGATTGGGTAGATGATGCACACAAACGTGCGATGAGTCAGCTTATCTTACATAAGATTGGCCAAGCTGAGAAGTTGACCGCAACTGAAGAAGAGGTGGAAGTGGAACTTGTGAGACTTTTGGCGACAGTGCAGGATGCGGATGAGGAGAGAGCCAAAGCTTACCTCTACCAAGCTCTCACTAACGACAAGGTTCTCAAGTTCCTAGAAGAAAGTAAATAATTTACTTCATCTGCTTCGTTGCATCAGATTTTTGCTCCCGCAATGTACTACTCGTACATCTTGGTCGAATCTACTTGCGTCCAAGACGTGAACCTGCTGGTTCAGCCTCGCATCTAAAGCAAATTCTTCACTTTCTTCCTCTTGCTGAAGACATGTAGTTTAAGATTGAATTTGAAAATACAAAAGCGAACCTTTACGGGTTCGCTTTTGTATTTTTAATTATTCAAAACTTTTCTTTATCGCTTCTAGTACTCGTGTATGAACTTTACCATTGGTAGCTACTATGCTTTTAGAAGTAATACTAAGACTTAGATTATCAAAATCTGTAAATGTGCCACCCGCTTCTTCAACAAGTAATCTACCTGCAAACTCTGGAAATACGTCAGAATTTTTGGTGATTGCGATGTCCACCCTTCCGCATGCTACATAAGCATAATGTATCCCTACAGAGCCAAAAGTTCTCACGGTGCTAAAGCTAGACAGTGATTCAAGTATCTTGAGAATATTTAGCCGGTATAAGTTACCAGGATTTAAGTGTGGACCCATTAGTGTAACTAACTTCTCAGTTCTATCAGACACCCTTATTTGTTTACCGTTAAGATACGCCCCCTTTCCTTTTTCTGCAGTAAAGAGTTCTTGAGTGCTAGGGTCATACACAACACCAAAAATAGCTTCTCCTTTATGAACGTGACTCAGCACTATCGAGTAGTGTGGTAGTCCATGTACAAAATTAAACGTATTACTGATCGGGTCCATGATCCACACATTTTCAGCATCAGTAAAAGTGTTACTTATTTCTTCTGCAAAAATAGTATGCTCACCAGGAAAAGTTTTTATAAGTTCCGTGAGTTCTTTTTCTATCTTAATATCCCACTCTGTGACCAAAGTTTTCTTTAAACCAAGATCAGCTGTCTCACCTGCAAGTGCCGGGAGCTGGTCCCAAAGTTCTTTAATTCTGTCCAGTATCTGTTTATACATACGTATAGTGTATATTATTTTAGGTTAAGTAGCTTGTGCTCTTTCTCTACAAATCCTCAAATAAAACATATTTGAAAACTTGATAAAGTGTTTGAGAGTAACGTCCTCAAACGATGACGGTAGTTTGCTGTATAACAAACTACATTGTCCCAAGTTAATGGGTGGCTTTACAGGTCTTCCATATCAGTTGTTTCATACTTGATATGATTCAAGAAGAACAACTTCCCAGGCTTGATTGTTGCCACGGGGTACCCGTCACTAAATGTAATTGGTGCATCGTCGATATGAAACTCAGAACCAACCCGAAAGTTGATCTCGATCTCTTCATATACCCAGACAAATGCAAATCCAAGCTTTGTTTTAACTTTGAAAGAGGCAACGCCTTCCCTCATCATTTCCACAATCTTACCACTAACGCTCATAGTGAAGTCTTCCATAGTTATCTCCTTAAAAGTTTATGAAAGTAAAAGAACTATATCTTTGCAAGTCCTCAAATACATATTTGAAAACTTGATAAAGAGGGCGATGTTTTTCAATCGCCCAGTTGAGCTCTATTTATATTCCGCCTAAGCTAGGTTTGCGGTCGAGTTGTTTACTCTGTTTCGTACACTTCAACTCTGCCTCCGACTGGAGGGAGGGCAACTTTTGCCCGAGCGTACTTCAGCAGTCTATCGCTGATTGTTTCTTCATAGGCGATATGTTTACACCACACTGACTTCCCAAATGAGTTATCTGGGCAAAGCTCAATATGGTTACTAAACCCCTCACCGGTCGTCCTTCCGTTTTTACGGTCGTTACGAGTTAAATTTCTGAAGCTTACTCGGCGTGATCCACTTAAGATCCTTTCGCAGGCCTTGAAGTTTTTTATCCCCTTTTCCCACTTGGTTGCAACTATAGGATTTGTAGTCACAGCAGAAACAACGCCGCGATACCCCTCTTCGGAGTAATTAAACAGAATGTATGCTTTTGTCATGTCTATCTCCTTACCCCAGTGCCCGAGGTGCGGTTGCGAATATTCGCGGTTGGTCGTTTAATGAACTTACTGGTTATATAATACCAGATTGTAGACCAAATGTCAATAATACTGTCTACTAAAAACGAGTAATAAAGCACAATATTTATAAATAAACATTATAAAATAAGGTTTTAATAATACTTTTTTTATATAACTAAACATTTGTCAAAATTATTGACTATTATAAAAATACAGCATATACTTAAGAAATGAAGGATTTTAGCGAATGGAATATTCAAAAAGGTATTATTCACCACGATAATGAACATAAGTGGTGTAATGAAAGAGATATTTGGTGGTGTAAGCTAGGTATTAATATTGGTTATGAACAGGACGGCAAAGGAGAAGACTCTTTACGTCCAGTGTTGGTTATAAAAAAGTTTAATAAGTTTGTGTGCCTTGTTGTGCCTCTTTCTACAAAAAAGAAGAAAGGTATTTATTATGTAGAGTTTAGTAATAGACAGTTGCACTCTGTCGTTGCTATTATTTCTCAGTTACGACTTGTCGACACAAAAAGACTGTTTAAGAAAGAAGAAAAAATTAAGGAAGTTGATTTTCTAAGAATAAAAAAAGCGATTACACAGCTTTTTGTATAATCGCTTTTCTTTATTTCTGCTCTGTATTGCTACAAAGCGGAGCCCGAAGGCATTTGTATCTTTATTGTACGCCAAGCACATAAACTTGTCAAATTTAGCCAATAGCCACTAATAACTATCCCCATGGAACCTTTAATTCAAGAACTCAAAAAATTAAATCTCACCGAAAAGGAAGCCCGAGTATACCTCGCGTTACTTGAACTTGGCCCTTCTACACCGTATAAAATAGCCAAGAAGTCACACTTGAAACGTCCGACCGCATATGTCATTGCAGAAGAGCTGGTCGAGAAAGGGCTTATTGTACAAATGACAGGAGAAAAACAGAAACTCTATATTGCGCGATCGCCAGAGAGTTATGTAGAAGATGTAGAAGCTCGTATCAAGGAAGCAAAAAAGATTGTACCGGAACTCCTTGCTCTTCAAAGAAAGAAAAGTGATAAGCCGAACATCCTCTACTTCGAAGGCGTAGAAGGTCTTAAGCAGGCATATGACTACAAACTAAAAGACTTCAAAGATAAAGAGATTGTTGGATTCTTCGCACGAGCATCTGGGCTTGATAATGACTTACAAGAAGCCGTCTTCCTTCCATGGAATGAGAAAAAGGTTGAATACAACATTAAGGTGCGAGGCTTTACAGTGGATGATCCGAAGCTTTTGCCGTATAAAAAGTTTTTTGAAGTGAAAGTTGGCGCCATTGAAGCGAAGTTCTTGCCAGAGTCTATCTACAGCGCGGACTGCTCATTTGAGTCATTCGAGTGGGGTGTGCGTATTGTGATTATGCATTCTAAGCAAGCCATTATCATTGAAAGTGGTGAGGTGGCTCTTGCTATTAAGCAGATCTTTGAGCTACTTTGGAAGAAGACACAAGGTGAGTATGAGGAGCCGCAAAAATTTTAAAGAAGTTCTAAAATAAAATGAGCGGCGCCGTAGGCGCCGCTCATCTTGTAACACACAGAATAGTTTTCTAATTAACTATTTCCCGTGTACTTCACACTTTCCATTTTTACATGCTCCACAAATACTTGTTGGACACTTGCCACAATTACACATAGATACGAACCCTAAGATACCTCCGATGATGGCAATGTTCTTAAGAGCCATGACAAGGTTCGACCCTTGACTGATCTGCCCGTGTACCATAACAGTTACAAGAGCAGTGAAGGCAACAAGAATAAGTCCCATGAGACAGGTTCTATATCCCCATGCAAAAGCAAGAGCAACAGGTATTTCAATAATAATCACAAGAAGTGTTACAAGTGGTGCAAGAGGGATATCAAGTGATGCAACAGATTTTGTCGTGTCTGCGAAGTTCATTACTTTTTGAAGACCAGCAACAACAAATAGTAATGCAATAAGTGAACGTGAGATCAGAGCGTAGTTTATTTTCATGCAAGTTATGTGTAAATGTAAAGTATATAAAAGAGTTATAGTGCCCTTTCGGGTTATTCTCAGTGTATCATTTTTCTCGAAGAGAGACTGTGGATGTTAGAACCTATCCTAAAAATTCATCAACCACTTCTTTACTAACAGATACCACGATATCATCAAGTTCTGGATGTTTTTCTGATAGTAGATTCATGGCATCTTCTAGTATTCCTTTTTCGAGAAGTTCATTCATCTCTTTAGCCTCATCTTCACTTAATATAGAAGCAATAGCCAGGTTGGTTCGGGTAAGAATGTTTTGACTTAAAGTAGTGATAATCTCTTCCTTTTCTGCATCTGGAAGTACAGAAATCTGTAGCATATCCTCTAATCCTTCAATAAAAGTTGTGTAGTTCATAGAAAGTTTTTTCTTCTAGTTAGTTTTTTAAATACTTGTCTAAATAATTCTTAAAATCAATTTTATTGTAGTCTATGACTTCACCTGGGTAGATTTTGTCTATTTGTCCACTTGGAATATTCCCATGAGCATTTAGTTCATCTAACATTGCCCGCATAATTCTTTCTTGTTTACCTGAAGACAGGTCACTAAAACCTTCTAATTGCATATTCGCAATATCTTTACGAAGAAGTGACCATAAGTTGTCTCCTTTTTTTACAACATGCTGTAATTCAGGATTTAGGGGAGTTGTTAGAGCTGCTGCTGATTCGGTAGTCGTTATAGTTGCAGCCTCTACTGGAGTGGGTACTTCTGGTTGCGTACTTGCGGTATTAGACGAGGAAACTTCTCCATTCCAGAAGTTAGTCCAATATTCAGTAATGCTTGCTACATTGGCCACATTCTTAATACTTGTACCAACTTCTTGGGTTATAGGCATTGAAGCAATTCCCTCAAAAACTCGCCCGAGGATTTCTCCACCACAGAGCGCAAAGCCGATCGCTCCAGCTTCATATCCAGCTTTACTGAGCGCGCTTTTGTTTCCCCCTTCCCTTTCCCATTGTTCGTATTTTTTATCGAGTTGTTTACGTGCGAATGTATACACTCCAGCAGCAGAAACAATTCGTAAACCAAATCCAACACCCGCCATACTTGCGAGAACTACAGGAGTAGCATAAGCAGCCAATGCTCCAGCTGAGACTAATCCAACCGCAGCAAAAAGTTTTACTGCTTTACTATTAGTCTGAGTATTGAGATATTCCGATCCTTGTGTAAGTAATGAAACAAGCTTCTTACCAGCCGGTCCTAGTTTCTCTAAAGTAGTTTCGAGTTTATTTTTTGTGGTTGCAGTAACCTTCCCAAGTCTCTCTTTCCAGGTAATGAGTTGTTCTTGGCTATTCCCAGACAGTGGTTGTTCAAGTGGTTTTTTATCAATAGTTAGTATAGATACTTTATTATCGCGAAGTTTCTCGAGATCTTTTTTAATTGCAGCATCAACAAGATCATCAATTTGTTTCCTTGTTAAACCTGTTGAATTAATCCCAAGCAGTGCATCAAGCTGCGTTTTTGAAAGAGGTGAATCTTTTTTTCCTGAATAAGTTAGGTAAAGTTTCTTTCCGGCTTCTTTGACTAATGTCGGTATGATATTGTTTGGTTGCAGTAGTGGGCTAGGCGAGCTACTTTGAGTTAAAACAGTTTCTGTATTGTCCTTAGCTTTTTTATGTAGAGACTCAATTGTTTTTAGAAATCCATCATATTCCTCTTCTGAGATTTTACTTTTTATGGTAGCGAGAGTACTCAAAAGATCTCTGTATTTCAATTCTGTAACTCCCTTCTCTTGTGCTCGTGATAAGGATAGTTGTAACTCCCCTTTTGATTCTAGTCCCGGGAAAGTAAAATCAACCACCCCCTTAATAACTCTCAGAAGTCTGTTTTTCGTAGCATAGAGTACC
>JAYTIW010000069.1:0-3465 GCA_043731575.1 Minisyncoccota bacterium
GGTGAAATTCTGTAAGGCGTGCCTTTGCCATTCCAAGACCAGATACAACCATCCACATAACAAGCATGGCGTATGAAAGCGGAACAATCCATGCAACAGAAATAAAGTAAAGAATAGTAATAGTGAGCAGACCTAACACAATATGCTCTTTACCTTCCTTGTTCTGACGATAACTAATAATAGTACTGTAAAGTGCAGATAACGTGAGGAACATAAACGCAAGCAACCCAACAATACCAAGAGTAACAAACAATGTCGTCATCGTATCAGACCCTTGAGCAAAGTCATACCCAAAGTAGGAAGAATTGATGACATCTTGAGGTTTATGAAGTTGCCATGCACGTGTAAAATTCCCTGCTCCTATTCCAAAGATCCCATCCTCAACCATTACCTTTTTACCAACAAGGAGTGTGCTTGAGAGGTTCGGTCTAATGCTATTTTGTGCAGAAAGTGTTACAACCCATGCAACAAAAAGGCAGGCAGTTACGAGGATTATTGCTTTGTATTTTTTTTGTAGTTTTCCTTTTCGTATGTAGAAAAAACATGCAAGTACAAAGAGTCCTATATATACAGCAAAAGAAAGTGAACTTGAAAATCCTGAAAACAACACTTTTGCACCAGTAAGAACATTACCTCCAATCATAAGAGCACATACAAAAGCAAAAGCTGAAATCCCTAAAGACCCAAGAATAACAAACTTTACTATATGGCGAGTCCTTTCTGGTAACGTGCGAACAAGGTACATTATTACTGGCAGAGTAAGAAGCGCAGCCCCTCCGTATTGGTTAAAAGCCTCTCCAAAAAAAAGTATCCCCGGGGTCTTTGAAAAAAGACAAGAAGCGATAACTGCAAGGGAAAATGAAAAATATGAGATAAACTCTAACCTAGAAACACTATGCCATGAGCGTGTCACCATTGCCACAAATACATATGAAAAAATCGCAACAAAAACAAGAAGCATCATAGCTATGTGATAGGTTACATCACCTGAAAATCCTGTCTTAGGTATAAAGAAAAGTGGAGCACCTACCACAATACATATTGTTGCGTATTGATAAAGACGAGAAAAGAATCGAGTTAGCAGTTTCATAATTGTGTAATTGTTACTAGTAAATATATTATTCTAGTATAACCCGTTTACCTTCTTAGTATCTGTGGACAGAAATCAGCTAAAAACTATACGAAAAGAATGTATACTACTAGTATTTATGGAACCTACTTCTCCTCAAAATCAAATAACAAAATCAAATTTTTTAGAAAAATCTTTACCTAAAGAAGACGTCTCTGTGTCACAAGAAGGAATTCCAGGAATGGGTACCTATGAGACAAGTCCAGTACATCATACAAAAAACCTATACCCTATCGTTCGTCATGTGCTCTTAGTTATATGTATCTTATTCTCTATTACACTTATTCTCCTTCTTATGCATCAAAATGGAAAAAGTATCTATGACAACGGTCTCTAACCTACTTTCGCGTGTTCCTCCTTTATTTGCTGACCTAGCTAAAATTCTTGCGGGGGAAATAGATTGTACCAGTAGTAAACTTGCTCAATACAGCGTAGATGGATCTCCTTATACTGTCCTTCCTCAAGCTGTCGTCTACCCTAAAAATGTTACCGATATAAAGCATGTGCTTACATTTGCAAGAGAATATAAAATGCCTATTACTGCACGAGGGAAAGGACAAGCGAGAACGGGAGGATCTCTTGGGGAAGGAATCATTCTTGACATGAACCGATACTTCAGTCAGATACGTAACGTCAACATGATGGAGAACACCGTGACCGTTGATGCTGGCGTTACCTGTGGATCTCTCCTTGAAAAACTCCACGGGTGGCATTTTGATATTCCCTTCCTTTCTATGAGTGATAAAGAAAGTACCGTAGGCGCGCTAGTGGCAACTAAAAGTGCGACAGAAAGTTCTTTTCATCATGGAACGATTCGTGAGTGGATAGAAGACCTCACTGTTGTCCTCGACACAGGAGAAGAGCACAGGATCGCAGATGGCATCACTCCAAGTGGAAGATTGCTTGGTATATACCAAGCAATCTTCCCACTTCTTACAAAAGAAGGCCCAACTCTACGTGCTGCTAAACCTCTTTCTCACGACGATGCTTCTGGATATAATCTTTGGAATACTTCAATTGGTCCACGACAGCTTATCGATCAACTCACAGGATCAGAAGGAACTCTTGGAATTATTACCTCAATCACTTTTCGTATTAGCTCTTACAAACCACACCGCATAACTACTTGTATTCCTATTGTTGATAAAAAAATACTACCAGAGTGCATTGAGGTAGCGAAGCTTTATAAAGGGGAATCTGTATTTCTTTACGATTTAGGGTTCATGCAGTTAGCCGAAAAGTATCATCCTGGTGTAGTCCCTTTTTTCTTAGATACTCCTTATGTACTTCTTGTAACACATTCATCTCTTGATAAAGAAAAACTTCATCACACACTACACACATTTAAAAAAGATCTTCCTGTAGAGGACTATCTTATCCGAACAATTGATACCAATGAAACATTCAATAGAATTACTGATGTAGAATTCCTCTACTCTCTTGGAAACATCTACACCAATAACACATTTATACCATTTGGGAGCACTAACGGTCTTATTGTAACCATCCCTCAAATAACACCACTTCTTACTCAGCTTGAAGAATATCTAGACTCACTCGGAAAGCTCTACATGATTACCGGAAACATCGGAAGTGGGCATATTTCTGTAACGACACTCTTTGACCCGCGCTCTAGGTTATATGCCGACGAAGTACTCTCATATACCAAAAATATTTTTTCTCTGGTAAAAAATTATGATGGCGGTATTAGTGCTGTGGGTGGAGAAGGGCTTATAAGAACACCGTTCCTTTCGTATGTGTATAACGACGCAACACTCACTGTGTTTAAGAAAATAAAAGATGTGTGGGATCCTCTGTCTATCCTTAATCCGGGAAAAAAATTAGGAACGACGACAAGCTACCTCCAACAGCATCTTAAACAACCACCCCGTGAGAAAAGTTAAATAACCTCTTCTAAAACCTGAAAAAGAGTTTTACTTCTTTTTTTATCTTCCTTCTTTCTTCACTAAATGTTTAACTTGATCCTGAGGATCATAACTTCCTCGCACAACTTGGCGTGCCCATACACGAAACTCCTTTCCCCACTCGCCTTTAACACGAAATCCAATCGCAATAACTACATCTGTATTGTAGACAAATGTCTTTCTGGCAACTTTTTTCTTTCCTTCTTGTTGTGTGACCACAAGTTCACGTTCACTGAGAGCTTTCACTAATTCTTTTTCCCTATAAATTTTTTTTAAGTGATCATTCACCGTCGGAATACTTCTCCCATAAATGCGCGCAATTCTTTTCTGAGTACTCCAAACTTCATTGTCGAAAATAAACACCCCTTCTTTAACAAGATTAGGCTGACTATCGATGTGAATACGCGGAAG
>JAYTIW010000070.1:0-3441 GCA_043731575.1 Minisyncoccota bacterium
TTCCTTTTTTACCTTCATGAACAATTCTTTCTGCCTCGTCTTTGTTATTCGGCTGTACCTCGCATTCCATTAAGAGTGGGTAGGTTTTGCTTTCTGCCATTCTTCCAACAGTTTTGAATTCTCCAGCGATAACAAAATAGGTAACAGGAATAAATGCGCGTATTTCTCGTTCTCGCTCCATAATGATACGAAGTGCAGGGGATTGTACACGTCCAGCGGAGAGTCCGTAACGCACCTTTTTCCAGATAACTCCTGAGAGGTCGTATCCAACAAGACGATCAAGAACGCGACGCGCTTCCTGGGCTTCTTTCATCTTCATGTCAATTTCACGTGGATGTTTAAGCGCTTCTTTGATTGCAGACTCTGTAATTTCATGGAAGGTAACACGCTTAGCACCATCTAAGTCACACGCGTCCTTAACATGCCACGCAATAGCCTCTCCTTCCCGATCGGGGTCGGTTGCGAGGATAACCTCATTAGATTTCTTAGCCAGCATTTTTATTTCAGCGATTACTTTTTCCTTTCCGGGACTAACTTCATAGTGCGGAATAAATCCACCTTCGATATCAACGGCTTTTTTATTACTTTTAGGCAGATCTCTCACATGTCCAACAGAAGCGCGTACTTCGTACGCGCCATCTAGATACTTTGCAATTGTTTTTGCCTTTGAAGGACTTTCGACGATTAAAAGTTTCATAGGGATGAGTACGGATTATAGAGTGTAGAATATAGATGTGTATACAGTATACATGTTTAGGCTATTTCGCATGTGTATTTCTAGGGTCTATGCTCTATATTCTGTTTGTCTTAACTTCTGCATCTTACACTAAACGACGCACTTCGCCAAATGTTTCTTCTATGCGACCGTCTAATTCAAGTGAAGAAAAGGCAATTATAAAATCTTCAAATGAAAGTTTTGTTATTGCAAAAAGTGTATCTTTGTCGACTGGTTCACGGAGATTTTCTATAAGAGTAGTCTCGTGTTTTGTATAGTTTTTTGTAACTGCTATCTCTTTTATTAGGGTATCTTTTTTTGATAGGTGTAGTAAATCAAAAAGGTCTTCAGGTGAACTAATTGGGGAGGCTCCTTCACGAATAAGCATGTTAGTACCAAAAGATGTTGGAGAGAATATTTCTCCAGGGACTGCACCAATGTCACGACCAAGTTCAAGTGCTTGTCGTGCGGTGATGAGTGTCCCTGATTTTTCTTCTGCTTCTATAAAGAGTACTGCGTCAGATAATGCAGCCATGATACGATTACGCATAGGGAACGTCCACGGGGCTGCCACGGTCTCATGTGGGAGCTCAGAGATGAGTGCGCCACCATGGGTGATAATTTCTTTTGCAAGGTTTCTGTGACTACTCGGGTAGAGTACTTTTTCATGAAGCCCGCTTCCAGGAATAGAAATTGTTATTAGTTTATTTTTAAGTGCATTCTTATGTGCAAGGCCATCTATACCAAGAGCAAGTCCAGAAACAATAATAACATTCTCGCCTGCTAAAGATGCAAGCAATATCTCTAGTGCTTGTCTACCGTATGTTGTATTTTTTCGTGAACCAACAACGGTGAGAATGCGTGGTGTTGCGCGCCCATACTCGTCGAGGGTTACCGTAGGTAGTGTGCCTCGTATGTGTAGCTCTTTTGGAATCTCATGAAGTTCAAGGAGACGAGAAAGAAGAAGATGGTGTGCAAAATCTTTTTGAGAAATGGTGGAGGTCAACATTATAAAAGTATAGCAGGTAAATATCTTAGAAAAAGGATGTATAAAAAATGTGCGTACGTTTTATAACGTACGCACAGGAGAGTAAGAACTAGAAACAAATAACAGCATTTTCGTAGAACTTGGCTTTTATTTCAAAAGGCTTATGTCCACTTGGAAATGAGTAGAGGCTATCCCAATCTCTTCCGAATTCACTCCAGGTAGCTTCCTTTGTATACGAAACCGTAATGGATAGACGTTCATCTGTGCTTTTGAAAAAGTATGATGGGTGAGTAACTGTTTCTTGAATATGTCTCCACCAAGGAAGGTTTGGAAAACTTTGAACAACAGTGTACTCCACAACGTCAGTAAATCCTTCTGCTTCTACAGGGAGATTTTCTGATGCGAACATAGCACTCTCATTACGTGGTAGGAGGTGGCATGTGCCACGATTTACTTTTTGCGCAGTGTTTTTTGTATATCCAGAGTAAGTGATGTATTTTTTGCTTCCGAATTCAATCAACCTGTTATTTCCTTCTACCACAAAATATAACCGATCAGGAAAAAGAATCCTCGTTCCTGTTTCATTTCGATTCAGTGTGTGAGAGTTAGAAAGTGTAAGGTCACGCAGGAGTTGGATTTGCCATAATCCTAGTATGCAACTACCTAAGATTATAAAGATAACTACTACTTTAACAATGGCAACTTCTTTACTGGTGTCTCGAAAGTCAAATAACCAAGTGAGTAGTGGCTTGAATATCCACCCCAAAAGAGTGAGAATTCCTGCAAACAATATAAGGAATGTTGCTGCAATAACCCCATATTGATCTTCTTTATTAGGTACGCTTTTCTTTTCTTCCTCAAAGAACATACTCATGATGAGCTCCTTAGAAAATGGTTTATCATGATACTAACAGTTTTTTGGAAGTTCTACAACATCATATGTAAGGAGTCTCTTCCATTATTCGTTACTTAGTGTAGAATGCTAGTATTTGTTCTTAATTACTTCTGTAAGAAAGCGAGGTATGCTATGGCATTACGTGACAGGCAAATAGGCGGAATACCCCTTAGTTGGTGGCCAGCATTTTTTGTAACGGTCATAACTACATTGATGATACCGTTTATTGCGGAACATTTTTGGTTTAGAATCTTTCCTTTTATTCCAGATGGAATACGTCCATGGATAGTCTACATTGGAATGACTCTTCATCTTGGACTATGCTCAGATAGAGTCCCACAAGGAAAGGAGCGGGCTCAACTCTTTTGTGGGTGGTATACAGGAATATCATTTCCTGCGGGGATTTATTTTTTACCAAAGTTACCTATCCCTATCATTCACTTCATTTTAAAGATTTCTAGGAGTGATGTTATAACTTACTTAGGATGGTGTCTTGAAGGAGATGTGAGTGTCGCAAGTATTTCAGTGGAAGCCTCAGCTGACGGTATAACATCAGATGGTGTGCGGGTATCTCTTTCAGGAATGTTTATTTTTGAAATTGAAAATGCTGCGGTCTATTTATCTCAAGTGGAAGGTGATGGTGGGAAAGATTATTTCCAAAGGGCTCTTGCTGCCGAAGTCTCATCTCGCATGAAGCAAAAGGTAATTGCACAGCATACAGTGCGTGAGTTAGAGCAGGGTGAATATGACAAACAACAGACGGTCAATCAATGGGTGACAGATGCTTGTAACTTGCTCAAGGACTTTGGCGTACGACTAACAAGAAGCCCTATTGTGAAGGTA
>JAYTIW010000071.1:0-3387 GCA_043731575.1 Minisyncoccota bacterium
TAAATGTGGTCGAAAGCGAGGTTTTATGAGAGATTTTGGACTATGCCGAACATGCTTCCGTGAGCTTGCTAACGAAGGAATGATTCCAGGTATTAAAAAAGCTTCTTGGTAAATAAAACATATGGATCAAATAGCAAACATGCTCATTGCAATCAAGAATGGTGGTCTTGTTAATAAGACTACCGTTACTGTGCCTTCATCAAATATGAAGGTAGCAATTTTAGAGCTTCTCAAAAAAGAAGGGTATATTAAAACATATATCGTACACGGAGACGTCAAGAAAACAGTCGAAATTGTTCTTGAATACGTCAAAGGAACATCACGTATTAATGGTGTTACTCGTGTGTCGAAAATGTCAAAGCGTGTCTATACAGGAGTTAAGGGTATTTCATCCTTTAAATATGGTCATGGTATGACAGTATTTTCAACTCCAAAAGGCATTCTCTCTGACAAACAGGCCCGTAAGGAGCTTGTAGGTGGGGAATCATTATTCACAATCTGGTAAAAAACGTATGAGCAGAATAGGAAAACAACAAATACAAATTCCAGCAGGTGTTGAAGTAACATTCGATGCCCATGCTGTACGTGTCAAAGGACCACTTGGAGAAATCACAAGAGACCTTCGTAATGAAATCACTTTCAAAAATGAAGGCGGTATTATCACATCAGAGCCTCGTCGTAATGACAAGTTCTCACGGTCACTGTGGGGAACATACATGTCTCATATGAAAAATATGATTACAGGTGTGGTCACTCCGTTTAGCAAAAGACTTCTTGTAGAAGGAGTTGGATTCAAATGGGAAGTTAAAGGAACAGATCTTGTGATGGCACTTGGTTTTTCTCATCCAGTTATTAAGAAAATTCCACAAGGGGTTACTGTAGTTGCAGAAAAAAGTGCGCTCACTATTTCTAGTATCGACAAGGAGGCGGTCGGACTCTTCGCTAATCAAATTCGCTCTATGAAGAAACCTGAACCATACAAAGGAAAGGGTATTCGTTACAGTGATGAGGTGGTACGTCGTAAGCAAGGTAAGAAATCAGCATAGTCTTAATAAAAATTTATGAAAACAAATATTAAAACAGAAAAGCGAACACGTCTTCACAAGAAGATTAGATCTCGTATTTCAGGGACTGGAGATTGTCCAAGACTTGCTGTATTTCGTTCTAACAGGTACATGTACGCACAACTTATTGATGATGTGCTTGCTATTACGCTTGCATCAGCATCTGATATTGCTTTGACAGATAAGATGTCAAAGGTAGAACGTGCTACATCAGTTGGAAAGAAACTTGCAGAAGAGGCAAAGAAGAAAAATATTACCACAGTCGTTTTCGATCGTGGCGGGTTCTCGTACCGTGGTCGAGTACAAGCATTAGCAGATGGCGCACGTACTGGTGGTCTTATCTTCTAATTTCTAAATCTATGTCAGAAACAAATACAACAACAACTGCACCACAGACTCCTTCTACTACAACAGTAGCAACAGGTAACGTGGCTGTAGCACACGAAAGAGAGCAAGGAGGACGAGGAACTTTCCGTGGAGGAAAGAGTGGTAAGCCAACTGGAGGACGTGGAGGGTCACGTGGACCACGACCACCACGAGAAAAACCAGAATTTGATAGTAAGACTATTAGTATTCGTCGTGTGACTCGTGTGGTTTCAGGAGGGCGACGTTTTACACTCTCAGTAGCCTTGGTTGCAGGGGATAGAAATGGGCGTATCGGTCTTGGAACAGGAAAGGCACTCGATACTCAAGTTGCGATTGAGAAGGCTCTTAAAGCTGCAAAGAAAAACATGTTCACAATTAAGCTTTCAAAAGCTAAGTCACTTTCACATGACATTTCTGCGAAGTTTAAGTCTTCAGAGGTAATGATTATGCCTAACAAAGGACGTGGTCTTATTGCTGGATCATCAGCTCGTACTATTTTAGCACTCGCTGGACTAAGTAATGTGACTGCAAAGTTTCATTCAGGAACAAAGAACAAACTTAATAATGCTCGCGCAACAATGAAAGCACTACAGCAGGTAGCCTATGCTCACGGTGAGGCACCAGTAGCCGCTGCTAAGATTCCAGAAGTTATCCCTGCTCCAGTTGTCGAACCTATTACTAAATAACTAAACGACTATGCAAATACACGAAATAAGACGCGATCACGCGCATAAAAAATCAAAGTTGGTAGCTCGTGGTGGTAAAAGAGGAAAGACTTCTGGAAAGGGAGGTAAAGGTCAGACTGCACGTGCGGGTCACCGAGTTCGTCCTGCGATGCGAGATATCATCAAGAAGCTTCCAAAACTAAGAGGTCATGGTAAGAACCGTTCAGAATCTGTATTCTACAGAGGCCCTGAAGCTGTTATTAATCTCTCCGCACTTAACATGTTTAAGGCAGGAGACGCAGTGAATCCAAAGACTCTCATTGCAAAAGGTCTTATTAAGGAAATTCTTGGTAAGACACCTGTTGTGAAAATCCTTGGAACAGGAGAAATCACTGTAGCTATTGTGCTTACTGGATGTACTGTATCAACAACAGCTCGTGAAAAAATCGAGAAAGTAGGTGGAACTATTACAATTACTGTAAAAGCAAAACCACAGTCAGAAGAACAATTTAAGAAAATAGCAGATAGGAAAGCCAAGAAACTTGCAAAGAAATCAAATAAAGGAAAGACAGCAAGTAAGAAGAAATAAAGAGCGTGTACTAGCCATTGGTGGTTAGAAAATACAGATCCATAAAAGAAACAGTGCGACCGAAGGTCGTGCTGTTTTGTTAGTATACTTCGACGAGCTTTGTAGTTCGAAGTATAATAGACTCACATATGAAAATAATACAAAAAACAGAAAGTGAACTTTTTGCGAAAGATGGTAACTTCCTTGGTATTTTTATCGGATTTGCACTTGCTGCTGCTGGGGGATGTTTTCTGTATATAAATGGTTTCCATATGAGTGATCAATGGTTCGTGCTTTTGTTGCCTGTTCTTTTCATTGCCATTGGAGTTTTAACTATTTTGTTTGCTTCTTCGACTCTCATTACCATCAATAAAATAAGCGGACAGATTACGTATAGAAAAAAGTCTTTAGTTAAAGATATTGTCACTACCTATGCGACTGGGGATGTTCTTCATGTGGAAATGCGAAGGACGTGGCAGACAGAGAGGGTTAACTCTTCCGAACAAGGGAATATACGAAGACAGCAAGTTCTCATTTCACAAAGCTTTCTTATTTTTAAAAATGGGAGTGAATTACTCTTAAGTCAACAAAGATCTGCAAATGTTCCTATCGCCGCTATTACAATTAACGGTGCTCAAAATACAGAACATGGTTTCGCAAATGAGATGGCCATGTTCTTGGGGGTTGAGTTTAAAGTTCTTACTCCATCTGGGAGCGGCCTCGG
>JAYTIW010000072.1:0-3348 GCA_043731575.1 Minisyncoccota bacterium
ACAACGCGAATCATTTCATAAGCGAGCTCACGCATATACGGAGCTTCTTCTGAAATGAAGCTACCACCTAAGGTAGCAATAGATTGCTTGAGTGCGTTACTTTTTTCAAGCGCCGTTTGTTCATCTAGTTTGTTATCAAAGATGAAGGATATCTCGTATACCCGGGCTTCTACTGTGGTTTCATTTTCATTAGTCATAGGGTGCTATTATAACACGTTTTTAAGTAAAAGAAAAGCCCCGACAAGCGGGGTCTTTATCACTAAAGAATACCTTTTTAGGAATTTTCTCCATTAAAAATTTCTTTCAAGTGTTTCCTCTTCCAAACAGGATCTACACAGCTCATTACTTCAAACAAAGAATGGCTGCCTGATGCAATGTAATCTTGTACCCTCCTAACAAAAACGTCTGCTGGGTTCTTCCAACCAATCAATACACGGGACTTTCCAGTAGATACAATTTCATCAACAACCACAAACACTACGTTATGTTTTTTTGTAGGTTGGAGCAAACCAAGTTCAGCAAGACCATCTCCACGTGTATGTGCAAATCGAAGCTTGACCCCAGCAATTGTAGTGATAACATCACCTCCTGATCTCTGATCAAGACATGGCCTCGTAACTTTCCCCCAGTAGGAAGAAAGGGTTACTCTGTTTTTCATCTTACCCTCCTTTCAAGAGGTTGTTAATAGGACTAACTGATACTATCCTGCACTTTTCATCCTAAAAAGTCAAATTATAAAAGAATAAGAAAAAGGCCGCCTAAAGGGCAGCCTTACACAGTCAATATTTTTTAAATCCTTTTACTTCCATCCTTCATGGTCAGGTGTCCTGTAAAAACAAAACGAAGGAACATCTCAAAAGGGAGGAGAAGGACTACGACCCAGAAAGAGAAAAGTAAAAGAAAGATCTCAAAAGAAGGAGCTGGTAGAACACCTTTACTGATAAAAAGATTCTTATAGCTTTTAAAAAGTCTATTCTTGGAAAAGAGAACAATTTTATCAAATGGAAGTAGACCAAAGATAAAACATAAACCTGCACTTACCACCCAAGAAAGCATATAAATCAAGATGATTTTTGTTGTAATGGAAAAATCAAAGGATACCTGGAGAGCAACTGAACTTGCATATAAAGCCAAGTAAAGGATCAAAGGCCCAATAGACATGACTACAAGTTTAAGAGTTGTTTTCACTCTAAAAATCTTAAAAACAGTAAGTGCTACAACAACGAAAAGAACACCTTCAGCTTTCATTTTGGAAACTCCTATGTAAAACAAAACATCTTTATCTTACTCTTTCTCCCTCTCCTTTGCAAATTAAAGTCAGGAGCTACTCAATACCAAATACCCTTCTCGTATTTTCCAGTAATTGGACTCGCACCTCCTCAAGGGGAAGTGCACGAAGGACTGCGATACGTGCCACAACTTCTTGCACGTACATAGGACTGTTACGCTTGCCACGAAATGGGGATGGGGTTGCGTACGGACTATCAGTCTCAGCATGAATCATGGTTATCGGAAGGTATCTCACCACATCATCATAGTCTTTGGTGAAGGTAATCACGCCAGAGAAGCTCATCGTAAAGCCAATCTGCACAAATCTTTCTGCAATATCAATATTCCCAACGAAAAAGTGTGCGTTACCCCGTAACTTGGTGCCATGCTTTTTCTTAGCACTCTCTAAGATATGCAGCATATCTTCGTATGCATCCATACTTCCCTTACTAGGTCTGCCGTGTAGCATCAGTGGCTTGTTGACCTCTACTGCGAGATCTACTTGAGCAGTAAAAATCCTCTGTTGACGATCAGCTTCTGCATCTTTGTTCCATGTGACTTTCCCAGCTTTTACATCTCTTTCAAAAAAAGTTTCGATGTAGTGATAGTCGAGTCCACACTCCCCTATTGCTACCACCTTTTTACCCTCTGCAAGATTTTTATAAAACTCATAGTCGAACTCTTCTATCACATTATCCGCTGGATGCAATCCAACAGCTGCGAAGATGTGCTCATGCTTATGTGCGAGGTCTAAAGCACTCTTACTTTCTTTCTTATCTGTGCCAACAGTAATAGCCCCTACTCCGTAGTCTTTCATTTCCTTCAAAATTATTTCTCTGTCTTCATCGTATGCCTTGTCATGAAGATGAGCATGTATGTCAAATAATGCACAATTAGTCATAGTTTTTATGTATAAGCGTCTTTTCTTTTTTCTATTTCCAAAACAGTAACGATAATGCTATTACTCTGCGCCATGATGATAACTCGATATATGTCTGTTCGAATACGAAAAGCATCCTCTCTTCCTTCTAATTTTACGATGTTTCTATTTTTTGGCATCTGTGGCCAAAAAGTTAGTTCATCAATAATTTCAAGTATAGCCTTTTGATATCTTTGTTCAATCTTTAAAAGTGATTTTTCTGCAGACCTTGTAAAAACAACAATCTTTTTCATGCTAATACTTAGGAATATACCCCACTTGCTTAAAGAGATCTGTTGCTAATATGAAGTCTTCGTTCTCAATTTCTTTTTTTGCTTTTATGATGGCTTTAGTCTCTGTTTCTGTGGGCTTCACTATTTTAAAGATAGGAACTTCAGTCCTTTCTATACCAGCAAGTGCGAGTACTGTCTGATTAAGATAGTATGTAAGAGTAAGACCTCTTCTCTTAGCTTCTTTCATTGCTAAGATTTTTGCTTTTTTATCGGTATTAAAAATTACTTTTGTAATCATATATACAGTATATATATCAAGTATATACCTGTCAAATCACCCCTATCCTTCACCTAAAAATACTTATGCCGGATATGTTTCTGCGATAATGTCGTCTGTTAACTTCTTGAGAATTGCTATAATTTCTGGGAACTTCATGCCCCACTTTTCTTCAATCGTCCTTGTTTGTGTGCCATAGTGAAGTATTGTTTCTTCTTTTGTTTTGCCTTCCCTCTTTAAGTATGCTCCGTGATTTATTCTGTGAGTAAGTTTTGTCATCACTTTATCTATCATCTTCACGAACTGTGCTTCGTCAGATATAAGAGACTCGTATTCTTTTATTGTATGTGCAATCCAAGGATAAATACCATTAAACTCTTTTTGAATTCTTTCATATGCAAGTTCTTCACGTTCGTCTTTCCGCTTTCTATCCTCATCACTTATATTAAATGTATTTGTATCCCCTGCGTAAACTTCTACAAGATCATGAATGATTGCGAACTGAGCCACTTTCCCTACATCAAGGTTCAGATAGAGCTTAGACGCTAGAGCACATGCACACGTCGCGACCATAACAGTATGATCAGTGTCCGACTCAGGAGTCACCCCATCTTCATGAAATGTAGCACGATTGACTCGCGCGAAGGTGA
>JAYTIW010000073.1:0-3295 GCA_043731575.1 Minisyncoccota bacterium
TAAGTACAATTGGAAGACTCCAATTACTGGTAAGGTTGAAGATGGTGAAGATATTGATATATGTGCTCGTAGAGAAGTTTTTGAAGAGACAGGATATAAAAATTTACGTTTAGTAAAGAAAACAGTAAAACCACACTACAGTGAGTACTTTAATGAACCTAAGGATAAAAATTTTTTCTCAGAAATATATGGGTACCATTTTGAACTAGAAGATACTGAACAGGCTAAAATTAGTGAAGAAGAAATAAAAAAACATACCACAGAGTGGCTAGATAAGAAAGATTTAAAGCACACTATCAATTTACCTCAAAAAGAATATCTTGTTAATTTTTTTGAAAAAGGAGAAGAATCTTTTTCATCTGGAGAAGGAACACTAATTGATTCTGGTGATTTCAATAGAATGAAAAGTGAAGAAGCTAGGGTAAAAATAACGGAAGCCTTTGGTGGTAAAAAAGTTGTACGATATAAGTTACAAGACTGGGTCTTTGCACGTCAGCGATATTGGGGTGAGCCATTTCCAGTTGTGCGAGATGAAAATGGAAAAGTGTACATGGTTGACGAGAGCGAGCTCCCTGTGCTTTTGCCAGAAGTAGAACAGTATGAACCAACAGGAACAGGGGAGAGTCCACTCGCTGCTATTTCTGACTGGGTGAATGTGAATGGGTATATAACTCAAAACGGAACATTCAAATCAGTTCCTGACTTCAGTGCCTTTGATTTTAATAAAGAAGAACCTCTTGATGTTAATATCGGTCCAGGTAACGATGCGTATGTAAGCTCTGCACCAATTACTGAACGTAATAATGTTGCATGTATTATTAAACATCCAACAGAAGAGAAGTATCTTGTTTCGAAATGGAAGCAGGTAGCGTGGAATGGGTTTCTTACTGGTGGTATAGAAGAAGGAGTAACAATGGAAGAGACTGCAAAGCAAGAAGTAAGAGAAGAAACTGGATACACGAACATCAAGAACATTACTCCATGTAACTTCGCATCACATAGTCTTTTCTATCATATTGTTAAGAAACAAAATAGACTTGCGCACTATAATCTTGTTGTCGTGGAATTAGAAGATCTCACAAAAGTAGATGTTAGTGATGAAGAGCAAGCAATTTGTGACTTCGTATGGGTGTCAAAAAATGAAGTGATGGATATGCTTACAAGGTATGACATGAAGTCATTGTGGCAAAAATACATAGAGGGGGTTGTGAGCATGAGGGCATCTTTTGTTATAAGTAAGTTTACTCGCGAAACAAACACTATGCCACAATGGGCGGGGTCTTCATGGTATTATCTTCGTTTTTTAGATCCTCATAACAAGAGTGCTCTTATTAATCCTGAGATAGAAAAAGCTTGGGGAGAAGTGAGTGTGTATGTTGGAGGAGATCACGCAACACGTCATCTTATCTATGCACGTTTTTGGCATAAGTTTTTGTACGATATCGGTGTAGTGAGTACAAATGAACCATTTGCACGACTCGAATTCCTTGGGTTTATTTTAGCTGAAGATGGTCGCAAGATGAGTAAGAGATGGGGGAATATTATTAACCCAGATGATGTGGTTAATGAGTATGGAGCAGACACACTTCGAGTGTATGAGATGTTCATGGCACCGTTTGACCAGACTGCTGCTTGGAGTACTTCAAGCATCAAGGGGTCAGATAAGTTTTTAGATCGTGTGTATGCACTGCGACAAAAGATTGGTAGTGATTCAACTGTTGAAGTTGAGCTTAATAAGACTATTAAAAAAGTTGGGGATGATATTGAGAACTTTAAGTTTAACACTGCGGTCTCTTCAATGATGATTCTTGTTAATAGCATGGAAGTCGGCTCGTTTTCGATTGCAGATTATAGTTTGTTTTTGAAACTTCTTGCACCATTTGCTCCACATATTGCCGAGCAAATTTGGCATGAGCTTGGAAGTGATACCTTTATTCATAAAGAAGTCTGGCCAAAGTACGATGTGACTAAACTTGTGGATGAAAATGTTACTGTCGCTATCCAGATTGGAGGTAAAATGCGAGGAACTGTTGAAATTAAAAGGGACTCTGAAGACTCTCTTGTGTTGAACCTTGTGAAAAATCATGAAATGTATCAGAAATATGTAGGAGAAAATGAGCCAAAAAAGGTAATTATTGTCAAGAATAAGATAGTTAATATTGTCCTCTAATTTCCTATATAATCTTGATTTGACGTTTTTGGCAAGTTCTGGTAGAATAGAATATATTAACTTAATAAATCATATGTCAGGAATCACCTTTAAACCAAAAGCCGTTTCTAAAAAGCTTCTCACGACGCTTAACCCGCGAACTCGAGAAATCGTGATTAACCGTTATGGCCTCGAAAAAGAGAACAGAATGACACTTGAAGCAATCGGCAAGACATATGATATTACTCGTGAGCGTGTTCGTCAGATTGAAAACTTTGCACTTGCTTCTGTTAAGAAGTCAAAAGAGTACAAAGAGCATCTTTTTGTTTTTGAAGAACTTAAGAAGACTGTCGCTGAGCTAGGCTCTATTGTTTCTGAGGATCACCTCATGCGTCATATCTCCAAAGATCCTGTGATTCAAAATCATATCAACTTATATCTCGCGCTTGGGGAAGATTTTAAGAAGCATAAGGAAGACGATCATTTCCATGCTCATTTCACTACTAACGATAAGTCTGCTATGCATGTTCGGGAAGCACTTTCTAAGCTTTACAGTTCAATAGACGAAGAAGATCTTATTAGCGAAGAAGAGATTTTTAATCGTTTTATGGGTCATCTTACAGAACTTCTTTCAGAGTACAAAGATAATAAAGAAATTATTTATAGATATCTCGCGCTTTCTAAGGTGATCGGGAAGAATCAACTCAGTGAATGGGGAAGAACATCATCCCCACATGTAAAAGCCCGTGGTATTAAAGATTATGCATATCTTATTATGCGTCGTGCCAATCATCCAATGCACTTTAAAGAAGTTGCTTTAGAAATCAATAAGACATTTGGAAAGAAAGCTCATGTGGCAACATGTCATAACGAACTTATTAAAGACGCTCGTTTCGTTCTTGTTGGACGTGGCATGTACGGTCTTAAGGATTGGGGGCATACAGGAGGAGTTGTCCGAGATGTTATCACTGAGGTGCTTAAAGAAGCAGGTCATCCTCTTCCAAAGGACGAAGTTATCAAACGAGTACTTCAGAAGAGAGTCGTTAAACCTAATACGGTACTTGTTAATCTTCAGAATACAAAACATTTTCGTAAAGTTGCCGGGGACTACACATTGGCATAGACAGACTGTAGACTGTAGCCAAA
>JAYTIW010000074.1:0-3267 GCA_043731575.1 Minisyncoccota bacterium
TTTTTAATACCTGGAATCATTCCTTCGTTAGCAAGCTCACGGAAGCATGTTCGGCATAGTCCAAAATCTCTCATAAAACCTCGCTTTCGACCACATTTAAAGCATCGGTTCACTAATCGTGATGAGAATTTTGGCGTTTTATTGCTTCGTGCAATAGTTGATGTTTTTGCCATTCTACTAGATAGTTATATTTTGATTAATAAGCACCTCATCATAAAAATGTGAAGCCAACTTTCTGAATATCACGTCTTTTTTGCGTAAATCTTGTTTTTATAACAAAACTTGCGGAGAAATACGGATTACAGAGAGTTTCGTAATACTACCACAAAAGAGAGCTTTTAGCTAATCGCCCTTGATCAAGTAGAATCACCTACTCGATAGCTTTTAGCCGCAGATACAAATACACCCTGTTTCCTTACGGAATCAGGGTGTTGTCGAAACTAGTAGAAGAATCAAGAAAGTGTCCTCAGTTCGTCAGCCACACGAGCGTTAACGGCATCTTTCATGTCAGCATAAATCTGTCTATCAATTCTCATAAAAAAGTACTGATTCTGTGTTAAAAACTCTTGGGCTGCTTTGGTATTACGCAACAAGACAAACTTTCCAAATGTACCCTTCTCCTCTTCTGAATGGACTATAGGTGTATACCTATTTTCGACTTCTGACCGAAGAGATATTTGTGTTTGCCTATATAGTGCTTTACATTTTTCTGACTGTACCCAAACAGCAATAACAAAATCTGTTCGCAGATCAATCAGCTTTCCAACCAAAACTTTTTCAGCTTCATGTGCGGATACATCTGCGCCGTGTTGAAGATTCGCTGTTGCCAAAATTTTTTGCACGGCCGCCTGAAAACGAACATCAGACTTATGGTCTAAACTCATGATTCACTCCTTGTAAGAACATTGAAGAAACTACCATCGTTAGCCTACTCCTTGACAAGGAATTCGTCAATGGTCGCAAGTGGTATGGTACACTTTTTACATGCTCCCAATTATCACCTCTTCACTTGCTGGAATTATTAGTTTTATGGTTTTGGATTATATTTTTCTTGCACACATCGCTAAGAAATTTTACTTAGAAAAGCTTGCAAGCCATATAACTATTAAAGATGGTTCACTTGTTACTTACCTTCCCGCTATTCCTTTAGTATACCTTGTAGCCGTCATAGCTATTTGGGTTTTTATTCTTACCAAAGTAACTGATGTACGCCACGCCCTCCTCTACGGCTGTACACTTGGATTCTGTATGTATGCATTTTATGACCTCACCAATCTCGCAACACTTAAAGATTATTCTTGGTCTATTACCATTGTTGACATTGTATGGGGAACCTTTCTCGTTGGGATTGTAACGGTAATTATGTTTCTTATTAAAAACGCAACCGCATAATAATAGTATATAGATGAACCATATAAAAAGTAAAAAGGTCGCCCTTTGGGCGACCTTTTTTGTACCACTGCAACCCTAAGCTCTTTTATTTTTATTTCTAATAATTTCATATCCCATCCCCAAAACTGCGAGTAGCACTCCCCCAAAAACAACCCAAGGTAACCACGGATATTTTTCAGTTGTTCTACTTTCTTCTTTATCACACACATCCCCTATACCATCCTTATCAACATCGGATTGATTTTGATTAACATCCACTGGACAGTTATCCATATATGTCGATACACCATCATAGTCATAATCATCACAGACATCACCGATGCCATTACTATTACTGTCGCTTTGATTTTGATTCGACTGCACTGGGCAGTTGTCGATACTGTTAATAATGCCATCACTATCAGTATCCCTCTCTTTATATAAAGCATTTGGCGTCACACTAGACAGAGTAAGAGTTCTTTCCGTAGTTTTTGAAAAAAGATTAACCACAGGAGATGGAGTAGTCTCTTTACCAAGTGGTGAGTCTATGTACAGCAGATATGTTGTATTAGGCTGATATACAAAACGTACAGAACTCGACACTTCCTCTTCTTTATCAACTCCAATACCAACTTCTGTAAAACGGATTGGCTGATTGTACCAAAACTCAATCTCAACGATACGCGCGAACATCTTTGGGAATCGAGCACTTCCACCAGACATTGTATTTAAAACTTGCTTGCCGTCAATTGTAAGTGTAAACGTGTTTGGCATATACGAATCAACAGTTGTTCGAAACGTAATAGCGTCTGTTGCAAGAGGTTTAGCATATACAATTTTTATTTTCCCTTTCTGTGCACCTTGTGCATTAAGAGGAAAATCAAAAGTTGTAGCAGTATTACCATCTGCTAGCTCTCGTGCACTTTTACATACAGTTGTACATGCCTCTACTTGCTCTGGTTCTATTATTTTACTTTTCCTTACTAATTGCATTTGTTGTTCGATAACAACCCCTCTATCATCTGTTACGACATAATTCCCAGATTGGCTTAAGTTTTGAATTTCTACAATAGTTGGCTGGGAAACAGAGACCACTTGCACATTTACTCTATTTTTATACCCAGTGAGATCAACTGCAAAGCAAAGTGTATAAACACTTAATGTCAACAAAGCAATCAAAGATGTGAGGAGATTTTTTTTCATACTGTAGTTATGCATTTTCTGCGGAAACTTTTTTTATAATAAACGTAGAACTAAGAAGGAGAATACCAATCACAATACAAATAAGGACTCCAAATGCAACACTTCCAACCTGCCATGCATCCCAGAAAATAACTCGAGCTGCGACGAGTCCAAGCCAATATTTTGAGACAGTTATCTTTGTTTCATTTTTTTGTTGCGTACCATTAAAGAGGGTTGTAAGTCCAACGACGGTATATACCAAGATACTTAAGAATGTTGCGAAACCTCCTCCAATAGTAAGATGCAATACTTGCCACACAAAAATAACTGTAAGTGCTATACCAACCCAGAATGGCACATATGCAAGCTTCTTTACTTTAGTCACAAAGTACTTAAAGAGTGCAAAGTAGATAGTGATAGCAAGACCCAGAACAAAGATATCTTTCCATGCTTCTGCAAGACCTTGATGACGATAGACAACCTGAGAAATTCTATCTAAAGAGACAAGGATAAGTCCAAGAGGTATCACATTAAAGAATGCGACCACTCCTGTGACCTCTTCGTCTTTCGATAAGTGATAGGTAAACGCAGTAGCTAAAGCTCCAATAATAAGTAAAGCGACTGTTTCTGAGCGTCCTGTTAGTTGAAGCATGACAGCCGTTGTGAGTAAGCCAAGAGATGTGCCCCCGTAGACAATGAATGAGGTGTACACGC
>JAYTIW010000075.1:0-3234 GCA_043731575.1 Minisyncoccota bacterium
TCATGGATGAGAGTTTGCCCTTCTGCGAAACAGCATATTGGTACAAAGAAAGGAAGGTTATCATTATTAATCCCAGGGAAAGGTTGGGTGTGGATTTTGTCATGTGGAGCTACAAGAGAAGACGGTTTAACGGTAATGTCAACGAGGTTTGTTTTTTTGTTAGAAGAAAGATAGAGTTTCGAGAGTGAAAAAATAAGCCCCATACGTTTAAGCTTTTCAAGCTCTAACGTGAGGAAGTCTATCGGACAATGAGTGACTGTAAGCGTTGATTTTGTAACGATTCCAGCAGAAAGGAAAAACATACTCTCAATTGGGTCTTCACTATTATAATGCTCTACATCAAGGTTAATTACTTTCTTACCATGAACAATCAGTGTTGTTGATCCGATGCCTTCTATTCTGATTCCAAAAGATTCCAAAAGAAAACAAACATCTTGCACTTGATAGTTGGGAGGTGCGAACTTGATTGTCGTTAGACCTTCCACTTTCGCGGCTGCAATAATAGCGGTGATCGCACCTGTGTCTGATGATTCGTATAAGGGTATGGTTGCCCCCGACTGTAGTCCTTTATGGGTTATTTTATAGTGACTGTGTTTAGTCTCAATCTGGACACCTAAGTATTCAAGGGCATACTTATGTGAAGCAACTGTTCTTTCTCCCATTTTACAACCTCCAGAGTGTGGAAGAGAGAAGGATTTAGAAAAATGAATGAACGCACCAGCAAAAGTAAATGATCGTATTTTTTCCGCAACATCCTTATCTAATGTAGAGAAATTTAATTTTTTTGGAGGAGTTATTTTAAGAGCTGTATCGTTGTGTGTCCACTGAATTTTAACTCCTAAGCTTTCTAAGAGTTCTTTGTACCTATGTACTTCTTCTATATGAGGAATATCACGAAGTGTTGTAGTCCCACTATTGATAAGTGCTGCAAC
This sequence comes from Minisyncoccota bacterium, assembly GCA_043731575.1. Classification (GTDB taxonomy): domain Bacteria; phylum Patescibacteriota; class Minisyncoccia; order Phycocordibacterales; family UBA5272; genus UBA11704. The sequence continues at coordinate 933 of JAYTIW010000075.1, forward strand.
CATCATGTTTACGGCACCATTTTTGGAAGGGTTGGTTCTAATTTTTCCTCGTAATTTGTGTCCGCCTTCAACTTTGAAATCAATAGTGTTGTGAAGACTAACTATATTGTGGTTAAGTACCTCGCTCATTTTCATAAGCTGGTCTATTGTGACATTTTGATTACCTGACTCAATACGAGCAACAGCAGACTGAGAAGTTTTAAGAAGGCCTGAGAATTCTTCCTGAGTTAAGCCTTTTTCTTCTCGTAGTTTTTTAATAAAAATACCAATCTTTTCTTGCTCAGAATGTTTCATATAATTATGAGTATATCATATGTGATATGTACATAAAGTGGAAAACAGGATGGGATAAGTCGTTCACAAAAGTACATCTTATCGAATAAGTGACTCTATGGTGAATAAAGAGACAAGCGCCATAATGACAGTGATGGTGATACCTAAGATGTTAGAATAGAGACCATTAATCTTTTCGTGTAAGATGCGTTTGTTATTCGCGATGAAAAGTATGATAACAAGAAGAGGTGGTGCAAGTATGCCATTCGTCACTGCTGCATAGTAGAGCATAGTAATTGGGTCGATATTGGTGAAGTTAAGAATGACACCCGTAAGGGTTGCAATAATAATGATGGAGTAGAATCCAATCGCTTCTTTGAAAGTTTTTCCAAGACCAACTTTTATCCCAAACATTTCTCCAACAGCATACGCAAGCGACCCAGCGAGGACAGGGATAGCGAGTAATCCAGTACCCAAGATACCAAATGCGAAAAGGTAGACCGCAAAGTTTCCCGCAAGAGGGCGCAGTGCCTCTGCAAGCTCTACAGCCGAACCAATAGTATGGTTGCCGTCCTTTCCAATTGTTTCTGAAGCGGTGATAATAATGAAGAACGCAACAAGATTAGAGAGGAACATGCCGGCGATGGTGTCTGCACGCATCTGGCGGAGATCGTTTTTAGTTACCTTCGGAGTGCCTTTACCAAAAGCAATAATCTTTTTTTGATCTATCTCTTCTTCTACCTCCTCATTTGCTTGCCAAAAGAAAAGGTATGGGGAGATGGTTGTTCCTAAGAAAGCTGTGATGTTAAGAAGAAAATGAGAATTCCATTCCATATGAGGAATAAAAAGTGAAAAAGCAATGTCGCTCCAGTCATGTGAGATGAAGAAGGCCGCAACAACATAAGAAAGTACTGTTGCTGCAAAGTACTTGAGTATTTTTACATATAAGCGATATGGAAGTAAAATGACAGTAACAAGAGTAAAAACAGTAATAAAAATAAGAGATATGCCAAAAGGAAAAGGGGATATGAGGCTGGTGGCAGCTCCCATAGCTCCTAAGTCTGCACCAATATTAATGATATTTGCAATACCTAAAAGTAGAACTGCAATAACAAGTACAAACTTTGGGTAGTGAGCTTTGATGACACCAGCAAGTCCTTTTCCTGTGACCATACCAATACGTGCACACATTTCCTGCACTGCGATCATGAAAGGAAGTGAGTAGAGTGTGAGCCATACTTGTCCTAAACCAAAGAGCGCTCCTGTCTGAGCATAGGTTGCAATACCTGATGGGTCATCATCTGCAATACCAGTGATAACCCCTGGACCGATTGCCTTTTTGAGTCGAGAGAGGAGAGAGGGCATGATGATTGTAGTATAGCAAATAAGGTTTATTATTAATAAGACGACATGTGTGTTGATATGTACATTAAAAATTTAAAATTTAAAATTTAAAATTTTTAAAAAATGCAGGTGGGTACTGTTATAATTAGATGTATGAAGTCAGTCCAATTTCTAGAACATATTTTATACGATATTTTTGGTGAGAATGAACCAACCACCTCGCGAGCTATGATGGGTGCACATATTCTCTATTACGAAGGCAAGACCTTCGCAATTGTGGAAGATGATGGACTATGGTTCAAAGGCTCGAAGGATACTGAAGAATGGTATCTGTCTCGCGGAAGTAAAAAGTTTTGGTACATGAAGGCTGACAAAGATGGAAAAAAGAAAAAACAACACATGGGTTATTTTTATGTACCCCAAGAGGTGTATGAAGATAAAGAAAAAAGAGAGGAGTGGTTTGAAGTAGCGCTTTCTGTTGCAGTTCTACCAAAAAAGAAAAGAGTGAAGAATAAACGGTAAAGGAAAAGGGTGTACCGTAGTACACCATGATACCAATCTTTTAGATAGTTTTATTCGCATTTAACACCTCGCAGCTCTGCTGCGAGGACTACGATAAGGAAGGGTTTGGGAAACCTTTGGTTTCCAAACATAATCTAGTGCGGAGCACCTAGATACCCCGCCG
>JAYTIW010000076.1:0-7943 GCA_043731575.1 Minisyncoccota bacterium
TGGTTAAAATGATGTTCATAGTGAGTGTGACTTTGGAAAAAAGAAATAAGCCAACGCATAACCGCGTACACAAAAATACCTAGTATAATAATCACCAAAATAGAAACCATATTCGCAAATAGTGCTAACACTGGATTTTGAATAGCAAAATGTAGCCCTTCCCCAGAAGCTGAAAAATCAGTTGGTACAATCTGTCCAACATTATTTTGATCAAGTGGATAGGTATCCATATTATCTGGAATCCCATCACCATCAGTGTCTTTCTTTGTGATATCGGTTCTAAAATATTCCTCAGTCTTATCACTTAACCCATCACCATCAGTATCTTTACCAATTGCTGATATTTCTCTATCAAGAGGTGCTTCGTCACGTCCGTCGAGAACAAGATCTCCGTCAGTATCATTGTTAAGAGGATCAGTACCTTTAACAAGTTCTTGACCGTCAAGAATCCCGTCTCTATCAGAATCAGGGTTACGAGAATCAAGACCATATTGTATCTCATAACTATCTGGGACACCGTCTTCGTCAGCATCTTTTGGACCAATTCCAAAAACATCACGAACATGATCAAAGAAAGAGTAATCCCCCTCATAACGCTCCTTTAGTTCTGCTTTTGTAAGATTATTTTTATCAAATGGACTAGGGTCGGATACGTCTGGTATACCATCACCATCACTATCTGGAAGTTTGAACCCGAATGACTCAAGCATCCTCTGCCAAAGAGAATGTTGCACATCAGCATTCGGTACTGAAGCATCTGTTTTTACAAAATGACTATCAAACCATCCCCGATCGCGTAAACCATCCCAATCTCTATAAGTAATGCCTTTAATGTACGCCTCTGGTTCTGTTCTTAGAATAGAAAAAAGCCATGTGTACTTTATCCAAAGCAATACATCATACACTCTATTAAAAATAAAATCGAAAGAGAGAGTCATGGGGCAGACTTTAGACTTTAGACTTTAGACTTTAGATAGCAACAAAATACCAAAACAGAAGCTTCCTAATTTCTAAAATCTAAAATCTACAATCTATTCACTAGTATAGCCTTTCTACTTCCCGTCCGTAAGTGAATAGCAGGTCTTCCCTCATGTGAGGTGCGATAAATTGTATTCCAAGAGGAAGTCCTTCTTTGGTTTTTCCTGATGGAAGTGAAATTGCTGGAACTCCTACAATGTTAACTGGAACAGTAAAGACATCTGCTAAATACATCGAAAGTGGGTCATGTGACTTTTCACCAAGGCTAAATGCTGGAATAGGTGACGTTGGAGTCGCGATAACATCAACCTCTTTAAAGACTCTTTCAAACTCTTTTTTTAACATAGTTCGTACAAGATTCGCTTTATTATAATACGCATCATAATATCCAGATGAAAGTACATATGTTCCAAGGAGAATCCTTCTACGAACTTCTCCACCAAATCCATTTGTACGTGACTCAAAGTAACTCCTAATACTTGTTTCTCCTGGATGAGAGAGCCCATAACGGATACCATCATAGCGCGCTAAGTTACTTGATACTTCTGCGAACATAAGAACATAATACACCGACAGTGCTTTTTCAAGATTAGTGATAGAAACATCCTTAATGGTATACCCTTCTTTTTTAAGTTTTTCTAGTGATTCGTTAAAATTACTGAGGACTTCTTTATCAATTCCCTCACGATTAATAAATGACATCGGTACTCCAATAACTCTCTTGAGCGTTATATCTGTTGTCTGTTGTCTCTTGTCTCTTGTCTTCAGAGATGTGGCATCCATCACATCATGTCCAGTAATGACATGGTAAACTTCTTCGACATCATCTACACAATTCCCAAATGGCCCAACCTGATCAAGAGAGCTTCCCATTGCCATCAGACCAAAACGCGATACAGCACCATAGGTTGTCTTTAGTCCGACTATTCCACAAAATGATGCAGGCTGTCTAATTGACCCTCCTGTATCTGAGCCAAGCGACACAGGCACTCCGCCGTATGCAACAACCGCTGCTGAACCACCAGAAGACCCTCCTGCAACTTTTGTTAAATCATGAGGATTCTTTGTTGGCCCGTAGGCTGAATTTTCGGTTGACCCCCCCATTGCGAATTCATCCATATTTGCACGCCCAAGCAAAATCGCTCCTGCATCTTTTAATTTCTTAACCACAGTGGCGTCATATGTTGCAATATAATTTTCAAGAATCTTAGATCCCCCAGTTGCGTTCTCCCCTTTTACAAGAATATTATCTTTGACAACAACTGGTATACCTGTGAGGACGGTCGCAGAACCTTGTGCAAACATTTCTTTTGCTTTTTCAATTTGTGTTGTAATAAGTATATCCGAGTACATTCCTAAAAGAGCATGCACCTCTTTTTCTTTTTTATTAATAGTTTTTTTACAGGTCTCGATAAGCGCCTCTACTGTGAGTGTCCCGCTTTTTAATTCTTCATGTAATTGTCTCAGTGTCTTATGCATTGTATTTTGTATTAAGCTAAAGTCTATTACTTAAGTACTTGCCCCACTTTTACGTACCCATTGTTGACTTTTGGAGCATTCGCTAAAATTGCAGCAGTCTTAGACCCAGTTTCAGATGTTACAACATCTTCACGAACGACGTTATACAAACTTTCTTCCTCTTTTGTGGTCTCTCCGGAGATTTGGTTAATTTCAGAGATATAACTAAGAATCGCTTGCATGTCTGCAAGCATTTTTGGCTTTTCTTCTGGCGTAATGTTAATACGTGAGAGTAAAGAAAGATTGTCGAGTTCTTCTGAGGTAAATTGCATGATGATGATTATACCATGCTTTTTAGTTCTTCTTCAGTAATGATTTTTGTGCCAACTTTTTGTGCCTCGTCATATTTACTTCCAGGATTTTCTCCTGCTAGGAGATAGCTTGTCCTACTTGAAACACTGCTAGATACTTTACCACCATTATCTTCAATTAGTTTTTTAGCTTCATCTCGTGAAAGACTTGAAAGAGTTCCTGTGATGACAAATGTTTTGTTGAAAAGTCTTCCATCTGGTAGTACCGCTTCGTGAGTTATAGTAAGTTGAGACAGAAGTCTTTCGAGAAACTGAGTGTTCGAGGAAGTTCTAAAGTACAAAATGAGAGCCGTGGCGACTTTTTCTCCAACCCCTTCAACATGAGCGAGCTCTTCTTCCGTAGCATCACGTAGACGATCTAATGTTAAGAAATGCTTTGCAATATCTTTTGCAGTTTGTTCACCAACGTGGCGTATTCCGAGTGAGTAAATAAAACGATGAAGTGAGACCACTCGAGAGGAGTTAATCGAATTGATGATATTTTCCGCTGACTTTTCCCCAAAACCTTCAAGAGGTGCGATATCTTCTTTTTTAAGGGTGTATATCGACACAGCGTCCGTGATAAGACCAATGTCGTGTAGTGACTCAACAATCTTTTCTCCAAGACCGTCAATATTCATACCCTTCTTACTCACAAAATGTGATAACCCTTCTAGATGCTTTGCGGGGCATTCGTTGTTTTTACAGTACCAAGCAGCAGACTCTGCTTTGCCAAGAGATTCTTTTACAAGCAGACTTCCACACTCTGGACACACTGTAGGCATTTTGAAAACTTTTGCATTCTTTGGTCGCAACTGTTTAAAAACACCAAAAATTTCTGGGATAACATCTCCTGCTTTACGTAAACTCACCGTATCTCCAATGCAAACATTAAGCCTTTTAATCTCATCTTCATTATGAAGAGTGGCACGCGCAACTGTTGAGCCTGCCAAAAGTACCGGCTTAAGTTCGGCAACTGGAGTGATAGCTCCTGTTCGGCCAACTTGGCACGTAATAGCAAGTAACTGTGTCGACACTTCCTCTGCCGGGAATTTATAAGCTATTCCTCCCCGTGGACTCTTGGCGGTATACCCAAGGGTATCCCAGAGCTCTCTTTCATTTATTTTTACCACAAGTCCATCAATACCATAATCTTGATGAGCTTTTTTGTCCACCCATGTTTCATAAAAACTCTGTACTTCTTGTACATTTTTACAATACTTATGATCTTTATTCACAAGAAAACCAAATCGCATAAGAGTATCTAATTCTTCTTGCTGAGTTTTGTATTCCCCTCCTTCAATATCATATGCGAATAGTTGCAAGTTACGCGAAGATACAACACGAGTATCAAGTTGTCGCAGTGTTCCCGCAGCTAAGTTGCGAGTATTAGCATAAAGTGGTAGTCCTGTTTTTCCACGCTCTTTATTTATTGTAATAAGATCACGCTTCTTAATCCACGCCTCACCAATAACTGTAATCGAAACAGCCTCAGGGAGAATAAGCGGTATACTTTTTATTGTTTTTACATTTTCTGTAATATCTTCACCCATCTGTCCATCACCACGAGTTGCTCCTCGGACAAACTTTCCATTTTCATATGTCAAAATAATTTTTAAGCCATCAATTTTAAGCTCTGCTAAATATGTAGGACTTCTCTTGATGTCTTTTTTACGTAACAGTGTTGAATTCCTCTCCTCCCAGTCTGTAAGTTCTTGATGGTTAAAAACATTATCGAAACTCCATTGTTTGATATCATGTTTCACTTTCACAAAAACATCAAGCACGTGCCCTCCTATACGTTGCGTTGGTGATAACGGTGATGCTGTTTCAGGAAACTCCCCCTCAAGAGCACTCAGTTCTTTCATGAGGCTGTCGTAAACTTCATCTGAGATAGCAGGGGTGTCATGCACATGATAAAGGACTCGATGATGCTCAAGAAGAGCTCGAAGTTCCTCTATTCTTTGTAGAGAAGAAACTTTATTCATATGTAGTAGTATATCACGAAAAGTCTATAACCCTTTGCAAATAAAGGTTTATCTCCTTTAAACTTCTTTTTAGGCCTTCATTAGACTTCTTGCATAACCCTCACTCACAACTAACTTTTCTGTGTCAAAACTATCCTCATCAACAAAAAAGTACACCTCTTTCAGATTTTGAAAAAGTCTACCGTATCACACTTGTGTTAACAACTGCACGTTCAATTGAACCACTTGTTCCATCGCACGATGAATACCCTTGAGCGATCACTTGACGATACGACACAGTTTTATTAACCGTAACCTTAGCACAACGATATAAATGTCTAACCCCTGTAATATCATCAGGGTCAACTCCTAAATCCATGCGCATGTTGTATGTTGAAGTTTGTCCATACTCTATTTCAGGAAGAATTGTTATAGGATTTATAAAATGGTACTCAAAGTCTGTAGGAAGTACTGTAAAGTTTGGATTAAAGTAAGACGCTCCTCCAGCAACAAAAATTGGTGACTGCCCACACGTTATATCATTCATATTGATAGAGGTACCTATCCTAGCACTAACATAGGTTAATACATCAGAAATATACGTCATAGGGGAGCTTGAGCTCGATGGGAATATTCCAAGTCCATCAGCGCCTGCGTAGCTGTCGTCAATTGTAATAGCACAAGAAATTGCATCGTCTGCTGCGTAGTACGCAGTTTGAGTCTGTCTATATATTTTGGAAAAATATTGTTGCTTAGACAAAAGAGTTAACACACCTGTTGTAATGAAAAGAACAAGAACAGTGATAAGCATCGTAAAAGGCAAAACAAAACCACGAGGATGTTTATGTACGAATAACTGATTCTTTTGTTGTTTTGTGTACTTCATATGTTAAGGTCGTGCATGCATAAATCTTGTAATTTTTACGGTGTGAGATCTGCCGTTTAATGCCTTAAACTGTACACTAGAAGTAACCCGAATATCGTCATTATATTGAGTATTCGCAGCACCAGTTTCAAAAGTTGGAATCTGGTCTACTGTAATACTACGAGTATATTGCTTTTGACTAACTATTCCACCTGTTGCTATGTGCGACGGAGTGCCACTACAAACATAACTGGTTGATGTTGAGTTAACCCATTGACTTATACTTCCTCCAGGTAAAGTTATATATCTTGAAGTAGATGTCGAAACCGGGATAAGAGAAGTACAGCTAGTAGACAGTGCATCATGATGCACTAGTGTCTCTGTGGTGCTTGCTAACATATCTATGTAATCAAAAGCACAACCGTTAGCATTACCTGCAGCGTTACCTGGGTAACTATTATTATTTCCTAGACCCTGAGGAAGATAGCACGTTGTTTGACCACTTAGGCCTGATAGCTTATCTTTGAACAATCTCCACGCTGTTTGTCCGGTTGTTGTTTCTGTTCCTGATAGTTCACAGAAGCCTCCTACTTCTGTGGAAGACGCATTTTTATTACAAAATACATAGAGTGAATCATACTGATTCTGGAGCAACTCAATCGCTTCTTCTGCTAGATGTGTTGCGACGATGGTATCTTTTGTAAGTCGCGCATACCCAGAAGAGCTAATAGTCACTGCTAGTGGTCCAATAATGACAAGTGACAAGATAGTAATTGAGGCAAGTGTTTCCAAAAGAGTAAATCCTTTTCTTATGTAGTGGTGTGTAATCATGTGTTTATTTATTATCAAGTTCACGAGCAGAAATAGCTGTTTGTATTTCAAATGTTGAAGGTGGTGTGTTTGTTTTTACTGGCCGAGTAACCCCTGAAAGAATTATCGTAATAATTGGTTGTTGATAATCTATAGCATTAGCATCATCACTTGAGCCATCTGAAGTCTGTGCTCCATCAACATAAAATGTAAGCGAAGAGATAGTAACATCATCTGAAGTCATTTGAAGAACTGTTGCCAATCCTAGATAAGGGTACACACCTTTATAGAGAACCCCATTTTGTACATAAAATGCGATACGGTCAAGGTCATTTGTTGCGTCTGATGGTTTAAAGATAAGTGATGTTCCCCCTTGAGAGTTTTTGAATGTACAATTTTTCCTTACAGTAGGGATTGTACTCGGAAGGGAAGATGCACAATGAAACTCAGCTCCAAAACGAATATCGCGCATAATTGTCTGAGATGAAAGGTTCATGTTATCAAGAATTATTTGAGTTTCTTGAAGTCTTGCGTTGACTGACTGAACATTAAACAATGCACCAAGACTGAGTGTCGCAATAGCTGAAAATAACCCAAGTACCACCAAAATCTCAACCAAAGAAAATCCTTGTGTGTTTTTTATTATGAGAGAGAAGGATTTCATAAAATAATTAATTACATGTGCCCAACCTTTTAGTTATCATACCTGATTTATACACAAGAAGTGCTTTAACATATCCCTGTTCAGGTGACCTTAGTGCATCAAATTGAATACATGCGGCGGTAAAATCTGTTGTTGTTGCATTATTAATATAGATATGTGCAGTCTGCTTTGGTCGATTAAATGATACCGTGAGCGTGTTAATCGTAGAAATGGTTGCATTTTCTGCGTTACAATAAAAAACAGAAGGAGATGTTGTTGCTACGCATAATTTACTAATACGGTTACGATTAGTTGTTGTAAAAATACTGTCTTTCTCATCAATAGGAGCCGCTGTATAAAGACCATCCCCGATACTAATAGCACGATATGGATTAATGATAGCTCTGTCTTTAAATTTAAGAACAATTGTAGAGGTAGCTCTATCGAAAAACAATCCTGCCCCACCGAACGTATTATTAAGTGAGTTAATAGAACTTCCTTGTAACTGGGTCTCCCTAAGAAGAAGTTCTGTCTGAGAAACATTATCTGCAAGAGCAAGTCTATTAATAGACTGCGGAGCCCCACTCATTGTTATTCCTATAATAATAGACATAACCCCAATACTTACCAATAGTTCAATGAGAGTAAATCCTTTTCTTCTACTTTTTAAAAAAACCTTTCTTAAGAACATATACACATAATACCACTAAGAAAAGCCTCTGGCGATAAAGAAATCATAATACATGTGAACATCTTCTCTCCTTATGAGGACATCAAAAAGACATCTACCCCTGTGAATAACACAACTAAAAATCCTACAACAATAAAAGGAACAAAAGGGATAGGAGTAGTCCCCGTTTTCTTTTTACTGA
>JAYTIW010000077.1:0-20434 GCA_043731575.1 Minisyncoccota bacterium
CGTATTAGCAATGTGCGGCCCACCACAGAACTCCATAGAAAATAAATCCGTGTCTCCTCTTTTCTTCCCTTCACCGATACGATAGATACTCACCACGTCCCCATACTTGTCTCCGAATAGACCTATAGCACCTCGTGCTCTTGCTTCTTCCATAGATACTTCTTCACGAATAACAGGGAGCGCTTCTTTAATACGAGCGTTAATGATATCTTCTACCTGTTTCTTCTCTTCATCTGTCATCTTACGCTCAAATGAAAAGTCGAAGCGTAATCGTTCAGGTGTGATGTTAGACCCCTTCTGTTCTACCGTCTTGCCCAAAACTTCACGAAGCGCCTGATGAAGCATGTGAGTCGCCGTGTGGTACTTGGTCTCCATCTCTCCATTTCCACCTAATCCACCCTTGAACTTCCCAGCGGATGCTGTGCGAGAGGCTTCTGAATGGGCATCTTTTAATTTCTTAAACTCCATAAGATTAATGGCAATATTTTTTTCTTTACACAATTCCTCAATTAATTCGATAGGAAAACCATGGTTTTGAAGTAAATCAAAAGCTGTTTGGGCGGGTAGTATTCTTTCTTTAAAACCGTCAGCCGATGTTGCCTCTACGTCATCCATTAGAATATCTCTAGTTTTTTTATCAAACTCTTTTATTCCTGTTTCAAGCGTAGCTCTGAATTTACTTTCTTCTTTATCGATTTCATTCAAAATTATTCCTCGTTTCTCCTCAAGATTCTTGTACTGACCCTTATAAGTTTCAATAAAAGAAGACGCAACATCTTTTGTAAAGTTCGTAGTCACACCCAAGTTACGCGCGAACCGTACTGCTCGACGAATAAGACGACGTACAAAGTACATCTGATCTTTATTCCCTGGCATAATACCGTCACCAATGAGAAATGTTGCAGAGCGAATATGGTCGAGCACAACACGATAGGCATAGATTTCTGTCTCGTTATTTCCATACTTCTTGCCAGATAATTTTTCAATTACACTTTTCGGTTCGTCGAAGACATCGATGTTGAACATATCTGGATCATTTCGTAGTGCTGCAGCATAGCGTTCAAGACCACTTCCATGATCAACATTCATCTGTGGAAGTTCTTCAAAGTTGCCTCCAACTTTCTTGTACTGCATGAAAACATTGTTCCCAATTTCAAGGAAGCGCCCACAATCGCAGTTCACTTGACAAGGCAAGACCTTGTATATACTGTTCTCATGAACCTTCTTCTCGTTCCTTGGATCAAAGTCATAAAACATCTCAGAGTCTGGTCCGCCTGGCTCACCCTCTCCCATCTTCTCTGGCACACCCATTCGTGACCACCAATTTTTCTTTTCAGAATAGTAAAAAATTCTTTCATCTGCTTTCATGCCAGATTCTGGAGTCTCACTGATGAGTGCATCAATATCCTTTGCTGCAAAAAGTCTTTGCCAAAGTTCTGCAGAAAATGTATCTCGTGGCACATCTAAGTGTTCATTCCCTGCAAAACAGGTTACATAAAAATTCTTTGGATCAAGCTTGAGTTCGTCGATAAGAAAAGTGAACATCCATCTAATCTGCTCTTCCTTAAAATAATCTCCAAACGACCAATTACCTAACATCTCAAAAAAAGTTGTATGCCGATTATCCCCCACTTCTTCAATATCTTGTGAACGAAATGACTTCTGTGAGTCCGCAATGCGAAGACCAAGTGGGTGTGGTTGTCCAAGAAGATATGGAAGCATAGGCTGCATACCGCTTCCAGTAAAGAGTGTTGTTGGATCATTCTCCGGCACGAGTGACGCCGACGGAACAATAACATGTCCTTTCATCTGCATATATGTGAGGAACTTGGCGCGGATTTCGTTAACAGTCATGAATTAGGGTTTAGTAGTTAGGGTAGAGGGTTTGATTTAGCGGAATCACCTACTGGGTAGGAAATACAAAAGACTCAATAACAATCTAGTATTTTCATTATACAAAAAATTAAGACAAAAACAAAAAGCAATAAAAGGTCTGTATATAAATAAAGCAGTATATGTCGTGTCTAAATTTTAAACTCAATCACATCCCCGTCTTTCACAACATACTCTTTCCCTTCAGTACGAAGAAGTCCTTTTTCTTTTGCAGCAGCAAAACTACCAGTTGTAATTAAGTCAGCGCACGCAACAACTTCTGCACGGATGAACTTCGTTTCAAAATCTGTATGAATAGCCGCTGCTGCACGTGGTGCAGTAGAACCTTTTTTAATAGTCCATGCACGAGTTTCCATCTCCCCTGTTGTGAGATAGGTTTCAAGTCCGAGAAGATCATAACCAGCCTTAATAAGGCCATCTACACCACTGTCACGTGCTCCAAGCTCAGCGCGCATTTCATCTCGCTCAGTACCCTCGAAATCTTTAAGCTCGTCTTCGATTTTTGCATCCACAACTACATAATGAAACTTGTTCTGTTTAAAGTATTCTGTTAATTTCGTAAATCGCTCATCATTCATTTCATCAAGATTCTTTCCACCTGATTGTTTATTAAGCACATACAAAAATGGCTTCATGGTAATGAGGTGAAGTTCTTTCACAAGTTTTGTCTCTTCCTCATCAAGAGTTAGTGAGTTAGCAAGCTTCTCAGCATGAAGTGCTATCTTTAATTCTTCGAGCAAAGCTTGTAATTTAATAGCGTCCTTATCCCCACGCTTCACGTCTCGTCCAATTGTCTGTATACGCTTCTCAACGGTCTGCATGTCCGCCAAGATAAGTTCCGTGTTAATGATCTCAATATCACGAAGTGGGTCTACCGTTCCTTCTACATGGATGAGGTCACTATTCTCATAGATGCGTACCACTTCAGCAATTGCATCAGTCTCACGAATATGAGAAAGAAATTGATTACCAAGCCCTTGCCCTTCGGATGCCCCTTTCACAAGTCCTGCGATATCAACGAACTCCACAATAGCTGTAATTATTTTTTTAGAGTTTGAAATTTTGGTAAGTTGCTCGAGGCGAATATCAGGTACAGACACAACCCCAACAGACGGGTCAATCGTACAAAACGGATAATTGTCCGCTGGTACACTCTTTTTAGTAAGCGCATTAAAGAGCGTCGACTTGCCAACGTTCGGGAGACCAACGATTCCGATAGATAAACTCATAAGATAGTTATTAGTGACCGGTGTTTATAGTAAATTCAAAACACAAAATAGTCCATGTATAGTAGCATAAATTGACAACAAACTCCAGCATGGTATAATAAATGTGTAGTAAGATAGCAAACTCTTACTACATAAACAAAGGTGTTATCATCACCTCACCATAGCTAGTCTCGAATTTTAAAAATACACTAGTTCATGTAAAATTGATAGTCTGCCCACATTTACTTTTGTATTTTGTGGGCTTTTTGTTTGTATTACTTACGATAAAATTTCTTTAACCAATTCCTTGATACCGATCTTTTTTTCTGAAGAGACTTGGAAGAGTGATTGGTCACCTGTTATCTTTTGTATTTCTTTTATGTTTTTATGGAAATCTGATTGTTTTATTTTATCTATTTTAGAAAGTGCGACAATAATATTTTTGCCGTGTTCTTTAAGATTATTGTACATTTTTATGTCCTTGTCTGTCATACCAACATTGATGTCAATGATTAAGACAACTTTCTTTTGCGTCCATACATCATTAAAAAGATATAATTGAATAAGGTTACTTAATTTATCACGTCTTGCATTAGACGCTTTCGCAAAACCATATCCTGGAAGATCCACGAAGTACGTATCGTTGTTAATAAGAAAAAAATTAATCTCACCTGTGCTTCCAGGATTAGAGCTCACTCGAGAAAGCTTGCTCTTAGTGAGTGCGTTAATAAGACTGGACTTCCCAACATTAGATCTCCCTACAAAAGAAATCTGAGGAATCCCATCATTCATAATTGGATCGTCTTGTACTATTCCTTTAATAAATCTTGAAGATTCTATGTTCATAAAGTCCATACTACCAGAAATCTCAAACTATAACGAGACCTTAGACAAAAAGTATAAGATAATTGGTTGCCTCTACTAACGAAGCACTAGCCAAAATGATAAGTAGAATGTAAAAGTAATAATTGATTTCATTGTTGTATATTTATTATATGTCCCTATGAAACTTTTCCGAGATACGGAATCGTAAGTTTAATTCTTTTGCTACCTACTACTATTTTTCCTATCATACGACGATGTTTGTGTGGAATAAATGAAGCACCTTGGAAGAGAGAGTTGATTTCTTTGTATGTGGAAATGTGTCTTGTCTTTTTAGAATTTTTTCGTGCTTGTTCAAACTGATCTGCTTTTATAACACGAATGATAAATGAGGCACCTATTTCTTTTTTTAAATCTTTGAGAATACTCTCTACAAGTTCTGCATATGACATCTTAAAGAACGACCGGAGGCCTGTCAGTTCAGCAAAGCATTCATTAGAGGCGACTTCTATAGACTCTGGAGTGTAACGTCTTATGATGGCGTACATACGACGACTGTAGTTAACATGTGACGTCTTTTCTCCACGAGCGATAATCTGAATAATTGCTCGAGATGGGGTCTTTGGTGTAAGTGGAGTGGTCATATTTAAATAGTTAAAGGTATTAGGAGACATACATTTATCTATACTTCCTAATAACGGCTTTCAAAACTGCTTCGATTTTTAATTTGTTTAGATTAGGATAGATTTTTTTGAATGCTTTGTTAGCTGGGACAAGAACTGGCTTTCCATTTTCTGTTTCTAAGTACTTTAGGGTGTATTCATTGTCAACAAGAGCAAGCACAATGTCCTCTCTTCTTGGTGTCCTGTTTCTTTCTACTAAAACGAGATCCCCTTCTAATATCCCCGCATCTTTCATTGACTCGCCAACAACTTCTAACATGTACGTACTTTGTTTTCTTTCTACAAGGAAGTCATCCAGTGACAGAAGTGAGGTGTCGACATCTTCTTCAGCTGCTGTTGGAAATCCTGCCTGCACCGTACCCAACCGCATCACCGTACCTGTTTCTGTAAGCATGAGCTTGTTACCACTCTTTGTCAGAAAACCTTGCTCGAGTAACTTGTTAACTCTGTAAGCCACGGTGTTCTTCGAGGCGACCCCAAAAAGATTTTTCATCTCTTCATATGTCGGCATACGATTGTTGTCTATAAAAAATTCTGATAATGCGTCTTGTTCTTTCATGATTTAATAGTACTAGAACAAATGTTCTATAGCAATAGAACAGAAGTATTTTCTTGTGGATAACTAAAAATTCCACACGTAATTAACATAAAAAAGGAGATATCTTAAAAAATCTCCTTTGTTTATTTACTAATGTAGCAATGTGCTATCCCTATGATTCTAAAAGTTTTTCACCACTTAAAAAAGCTCGTTGCAATTGTCTGTCAGTATCATATTCACTAATCGCTTCTTCATAACTAAGAATACCCTTCTTACCTGCTGCCTTAACCACATAACGCACATAATCAGCTCGCTTCAAAAAGCTATTTTGACTCAATGTTATTTTTTTATCCCCACTCTTATCATAAGAAACAACTCCAACACTTGCAGACACTCCAACTATTTCTGGATAAAGTTCCCGTAATCTCTCTGTGACTTTCACGTCAATTGCTTTGAACACCTTCTCTGCTACATCATAAGCATCTTTTGTTTTTGTTTTTGGAAGAAGAATACTAAACTCATCACCTCCTTCACGGGCAAAAAGATCAGTTTTACGTATTACGTGCTTCACTTCTTCTGCCACTAACTGTAAACACCTATCTCCAGCGTCATGTCCAAATGTATCATTAATTGCTTTAAACCCGTCAAGGTCAAATGCAATAATACTAAAATCTTGTGTTTCGCTCTCTTTACTACGATCATTAAGGTCAAATAACCATTTAAGACGATCAATAAACTCTCTACGGTTAGGTAGCCCTGTAAGTTGATCAATGAGTGCAAGTTTCTCTAAATCCTTTACTTTAGAAAAAATAATCTCGAGAGATTTGCGCACAGAAGGAGTAAGGGATTGATCAATAAGTAAGGCTTCTACCTCAGAAGATACAGACTCTTTCGGAGAACGAGGGGTGTCGTCAGGAGATAGGACTACATCGAAAACATCCTGATCTAGCGTAGTCGTTTCTTGGATATTTAAAAAATTTCCTTCATTTTTCATAAAAATTATTTCGCGAACAATGCTTGCAGTTCCTTCTGGTACTTCTTCATCACATCAAGTGCTGCATACATTTCTGGTTTGCCAGCTTTCTTAAGTACCTCGATTTCCTTTGCTATCTTTTCAAAAAGTTTTGGATCTTTTTCTACTGCTTGTGAAAGCATTTCAGCTTGATCTTTCGGGAGATTTTTTGTACCACGTTTAATGGCTTGTTTGATGAGAAATTCTTTTATCATAAGGGTAGATTTTAGAAGTTGGCGATTAGATTTTAGATACTACCTAGTGGCTGCTACTTCGTAGCTTCTTTGATTAACTTGTTGAACTCGGCAAGGTTACGTGGGTTATTTTCAATTTTCTTACCATTTAAGAAAAATGTCGGGGTTCCCTGCACTCCAAGCTTAACCCCCTCCTTAAATTCTGCAAGAATTTTATCTTCAAGTTTTTTATCCTCTATATCACTAGAGAACTTTTTAATATCAACCTTAATTGTGTTGGCATACAACATAATAAAATCACGCGCGTTAAGTGCTTCTCCCCACTCATCTTGTTTATCATAAAGAATATCATGCATCTCCCAAAACTTTCCTTGCAGTCCTGCAGCTTCTGATGCTTTTGCTGCTAGAAGTGCATTTTTGTGAATTTG
The DNA here is from genome assembly GCA_043731575.1 of Minisyncoccota bacterium. Lineage (GTDB taxonomy): Bacteria > Patescibacteriota > Minisyncoccia > Phycocordibacterales > UBA5272 > UBA11704. Next base: position 6,779 of record JAYTIW010000077.1, read on the forward strand.
GGTAAGTGGGAAATGTCGAAATGAAAACTTGAGTGCATCTTTATTATCTACCATGACTTGGCGAATAATCGGCTCGTATGCTCCACATGCAGGACACTGAAAATCACCAAACTCTACTAAAGTTACTTTTCCATCTTTTGCACCACGAACATGGTCTGTTTGTGTTATTACTACTGGATCAGTATCTACAGCAGTTGAGGATGGTGAGGGCGTAACGTAAAAGTAGTACCCAAACAGAAGCACAATAACCAAACCAATAAAACCAAGAAATTTACCTTCGTTAGTCTTTAAAAAGAAATGTGACATTTTTTTCATATTCCAAAATTATAACACGAGGAACGGACTGTAGCCATTAGACTGTAGACCGTAGCTTTTGAATTTTAGCTACAGTCTACAGTCTACGGTCTAAAGGCTGCGTGATTCAATGCACATAAATAACGGAATTTCTTTTCGCGCCTTATTCTCTGCGTGCTGTTTCGGTCCTTTTTCACTTTCTTTATGACTGCCCCACTCTTCGAGGTGTGTCAGTGAAAGTCCAGCTTTTGATAATGCTTTTACATATACTTGTAGTGGTCGATGAAACGATACCGTGAACTTCTTGTCAGTCTTACTTCCTGGAGTCATGTCAATTTTATGGTGCGACTCTGACATATACTCATCTACTCGTCTAAACTGTGTGTCACGTTCTTCATCATATCCCCAATGCGTCTGACGAGGGTTTCTAAAACTTGGATGGTTAAGTACAAAGACAAGTGAACCTTGTGACGTCAGTACTCGCTTCGCTTCCTCGATTGTCTTCTGTAGATTTTCTATATTTTGAAGTGCCAAGACACAAACAACTACATCAAACGTAGCATCTTTAAGCATATATAAATCATCAGCACTTCCTTGTAGATATATTGCTTTATGCGTCCCTGCTTCTTTAACTGAAATATTGTGTGACTCAGCTATTGCAATTAATTCTTTACCAAGATCAGTACCCGTCACATGTGCTCCCTTGTCTCGCATGAGACGAGAAAATTGTCCTTGTCCACACGCGAGGTCAAGAATTTTTTTACCTTTGATATCTCCAATAATTCTAAGTAAGTTCGGATAAATAACTTTCTCATGGTACGTATCTCCTGATTTTTCTAAGTGGTCATTATACCAAGACGCAACAGTTCCCCAGGAAGTATCCGGGGTAGACTTTAGACTGTGGACTTTAGACTGTGGACTTTTAATTGCTATTGTTTTTTTATAGGCTTCTTTTTTGTATGGAGATGTACCTGCTGCTTTTTTAAAGTCTGTTGGTCGTGAAGTGAAAGGCTTTGAAGTACGAGCAACGTACGGAGGTTTTGATAAAGAATCTTGCGTACCCCGCACAGTGTACTCACGACGTGGAGAAGATTTTTCAGATGTTGTAAAATTTCTTGGCTTGAAGGAGTTTACAAACTTTTCAGGTTGTGATTTTTTTTCAAAATGAGTATGTGTACTAGGTGATTGTGGGGAAGCAGGGCGGGAAAGGACTCCTTTAAAATTCGAGTAGGATTTTTTAGAAGATTTTTTAAAATTAGAATCAGATTTTTTCATAGGTAGTAAAAGTGAGTATCTTAGTAAATCTAATTATACCATATTTTGTAAAAAAGTACAGTTTTAGTCTTCTCCAACGCACAACGGTATCCAAATGGACTACGCTTCTAACACAAAAGGAGCCCAAAGGCTCCTTGATGCGGAAAAGTATCGTAGTATGTCGATATATGACTATTAACATGAACGATTCTCACATTACCAGTCTTGCACAACTTAAGGAATTTGCAAAGTTCTCACACCGTGCAGTATTTACTAAAACTAACACCAAGGAAACGTATGTATGGATAAGCGAAGCACTTACAAGGTTTAGATACTTCAGAGAAACTAAGAAAGGGAGAGGTGTTGTAAAAGGATACATCTGTACTATGACAAGGTATAGCATACCCAGGTAGACAGATTAATTAGTGAAAAGAAAAGAAGAAGATTAAGCAACGGTATCCTGAGTGGCGTACAGGGACTACCGATAATGATTTACTCTTTGCAAGGCATAGATAGCTAGAAAGAGAACTCATGATTAGAATCTTCTTCTGTCATCAGTATTCTTCATGGGAGAAGGGAACCGTTGAGAACACTAACAGAGAGATTATGGTCTTTCTTCTTAAAGGAAGTGATATCTCTCTTAAAACTCTTTCATTCTTTAGAACTGCAGAAAAGAAAGTTAACAGTAGATTTATGGAATGCTTAGAGTATAGAACACCGGATGAGGTACTCCTTCGATGTCGTAAACAAAAAGAAGCCCGAGGGTTTTGTAATGAGAAGAGAAATGGAGAGTGTTCTAATTAAGGCCGTGCGACGGGGACTAAACTAACACATATAGCCCCCGCAAATCAAATTTCCGTGTTTTGATCCCTTAAACTCCTTATAAATTAAGAGGTTTACAAACAGAAAAGCGGGAATTTGATTTGCGGGGGCTATATATACTACAGCACCAAAGCGTATTGTCAAACTAAGAATTTAATTTTAAGTTTGTACCTCACTACCCCCTAAAACCCTAGTGGCTAATCCATCTTCCCTACCGGTCTGGTGGAACTTCGTAATAGGAAATAAGGAACTTCACAAGTTTAAAAAATGGATCAGTGAGTGTCGCGGACGCATACTCCGCCCCTTTCGGATACTTGTGAAAAAGGAAAATAATATACTTAGGGTCGTACGCAGGGAAATAACCAAAAAATGAGTGAAGATACCTATCATCATAGTACCCGCCTCCTGGTTTTACCATCTGAGCAGTTCCTGTCTTTGCGGCAATTGTATAGTGCTCCATCTTCATTGCTCCACGTTGAAGTGCATTGTCTACTACATGAACAAGCATACGAGATATTCGTTCACTCGTTGTGGAAGATATCACTCGTTCCCCTTCATCTGCTATCATCTTCTTTGTCTCACCATTTTTATACATAATACTGTCAACCACGTGTGGCGAGACTAAGATACCTCCGTTACCAAGTACTGCGAGCGCGCGAATGGTTTGTATTGGTGTGATAGCAATCCCTTGTCCAAATCCTGCTGTCGCATTATCAACAAAAACATTACTGTCGATATTCTTCGTGAGTCCACTTGCTTCTGTTGGAAGATCTATGCCCGTTTCGCTTCCGATACCAAATTTTTTAAAATAGCTCTGGAACCGTTTAGTCCCTAATTGTTCAACCAAAAAAACTGTACCTATGTTAAGTGATTGATCTAAAATTGCCTGCATCGTAGTGCCTGGCCCACGTGCTCTTCCGTCAAAGTTTCTCACCTTGTACCCATTAAGATCTCGAAAACCTTTGTCATCGTACGTGGTAACATTCTCATCCACTGCACCTGAATCAATAGCAGAAGCCATGGTGATAGGCTTCATAATACTTCCCATTTCATATACTCCAGAAACATTTTGATTACTAAAATCTTGTGAATTCTTAACTTCTGTAAACTCATTTGGATTAAAGCTCGGGAGTCCGTCCATTGCAATAATTTTTCCAGTCTTTGGATCCATAATAATACCTCCGACAGTATCTGAACCCCAAGCCTTTTTTGTTTCAACAAGCGTCTGATGAAGAACACGTTCCGCTTCTGCATCTATCGTAAGAATAATATCACCCTCTTGTTTATCAGTATTAGAAATAATTGTCTTTTGAATGTCCGTAAATAATTCTGCAAAGAAATTCACTGTCGTATCACTACTTTTTCTCGTAAGAATATCATCATAGTAACGCTCAAGACCATACTGCCCCCGTACATGCACTCCATCACTCCCAACAAAACCAATAACTTTAGACCCAATAGTATCTTGAGGATACGACCGTTCGTTATCTTTAATAAAACTAACTCCTTTTAGTTTTTTAGCTTTAAGAACAAGCATCTCCTCTTCTCCGATGTCTTTAGCCACTTCTTCATAAGGATCATTTACTTTAGTTGCTTTTTGGATAAAATCTTCTTTCTTAATAGGTATAACTTCAGATAATCTCGTGTAAAGAGTTCCTGCATTTGTGATCTGAGTTGGATCAATCGCTATTCTATATGTCGTGCGAAGTTGAGCAGCTGGCACAACTGTTCCTTTGTACCTGGAAAAGTAAATGTTTCCTCTATCAAAATTAATAGGGACTTTAGAGATGTACTGTTTGTCTGCCAAGTTTGTATAATATTCATGCTTTATAATTTGTACATAGAAAGCTTTGCCAACGATCACAACAAGAAGAACAAGCCAGATGAGCATTATAAAATCAATCCTGTCTTTAGACCGAGTCTCTTGGTCGTGAGAGAGTACAGAGGTGACTGAGGATTTTCTATTAACGTGCATACAGCACCGTGTAACTAGCTATATCATCTTTACGTACAGCAAAAGTTGTGCTGTCCACACGAGTAAAATTATTCTTACTAAGATCACTTTCTGTAATAGATGAAACAGTACTGGCGTATTTTATTTCAAAAGAAGAAAGCTTGGAAGAGAGGTCCCGAGATGCAATAATATTTTGTTTTCTGTCGATAACTGAAAACACAAGAGCAAGTAGCACGACACAATAGACAAGAGAAAGAGCGCAAAGCGTCCCTAACATAGTGTGGACTGCTCGTTCGTAAAAAGTTGTTGTTTTATAATTAAGGTTCATACTTTTCTGTTCTTGTCTTGTCTTTTTATGTTTGTTAAATTCTTTCTACTATTCTTAGTTGGGCACTTCTAGCTCTTACGTTTTCTTGTATTTCTTTATCAGTTGGCATAATTGCTTTCTTGTTAATCATTTTCAGTGTTTCTTCATTTGCTCGCAATTTATGCTTTACGATCCTATCTTCAGTGCTGTGAAATGTTATGATCGAAGCTCTCCCATTTGATGCTAAAACATGTGGCAATGCTTCAATGAGGTCGCTTATACTTCCTAATTCATCATTTGTGGCCATCCTTAAAGCTTGAAATGTCTTTGTCGCATAATGAATCTTTTTGTACCTATAAAGTGCCGGAACCGCTCTCGCAATAACATCGACTAGTTCAAAAGTTGTTTTAATTTCTGCAACTTCCCTTTGTTCAATAATTCTTCGTGCAATACGACGTGAATACTGCTCATCAGCGAATCCGTATAAAATATCTGCAATAGTTGATTCGCTCCAAAAGTTAACAATATCGTACGCAGTCGTAACATCTTCTTCTGGCCGCGCATCGAAGGTCATAAGGAGTGGCTCGTCTGACCTAAAAGAAAATCCTCTTTTAGATTCATTAAGCTCTTGTGAGGAGAGCCCGAGATCCGCAAGAATTCCATCGACATGTGTCAGTTTTAAATCCTTAAGGATCGATATGATGTGTCTGAAGTTGGAGTGTATAAAATGGATCTTTGGTCTATTTTTAATTTTTTCAAGAACTTCACGTGCTTCTTGTAATGCATCTTGGTCGAGATCAATACAAATAAGTACTCCTCCTTCACCAATACGCTTCGCTATTTCCTGACTATGACCTCCACGATTGGTGGTGCAGTCAACATAGATGCCTGATACCTTGATGTTTAAACCTTCTATTGATTCATGTAAAAGTACGGGGATATGCATAATAGATAGAAGAAAGTAGACAAGAAAAAATGGAAAGCTAAATAATTCCTAGGTCGTTTAGTTTACTAGCAAGGTCGTCTGCTTTACCGTTTACTTTTGCAATATTAGATTCCCATGCTACTTCATCCCAAATTTCTAGACGTGAATACATTCCCGCAAGAACAACTTTTCCCGAAAGACGTGCAAAGTCTTTTAAAATATCTGGGATAACAATACGCCCCGCAGCATCAACATCGGTTTCAAATGCATTTCCTAAAATAAAACGATTAAAGCTTCGACTGTCTTGATTCCCAAAACCTGATTGTGACAACCTTTGTGCCACAATCTCCCATTCTTTGATTGGAAAAACAAAAAGAGAATTATCTAATCCATTAGTGACAACGACTTTTTTCCCAAGATCCGTACGCCACTTTGAAGGAAGCGTTAAACGTTTTTTTGGATCAAGATCATGTGTGTACTTTCCGATTAGCATATAGTCGTAGCGTGGTAAAAAATTCTTAATACTCAAAGTCTATAAAAATATTGATTCCTAAGGACTTTTAGAGAAGCTCCCACTTCCCCCCACTAACACCCATTATACTCCACTTACGTATCTTTTTACTACAGAAAGTTGTGGATAACCTTACACAATAAAAAACTCGGCTATTACGTTAAATAGTCGAGTTTTTAAGAGGAGGGTGGCTAAACAAGTTGACTCTCTAATAATGTTCTAAGATTCCTACTTGGTTCGTCCAGAGTTTCTTTCGTAACATTTTCTTTTTTTGCAAGAGCGTACACCAACAACCACAACTGGAACAGACCTTTAAGCTGAGGATCCCTACGGATAGCGTTCAAATTTGGCTGTGTAAAAGGTGTACCACTATATAATTCATCAAGAAACTTAAGCATAGAACTTATTACTTCCTTGAAGTTTGTAACCTGATTAGCGTGATGAAAGAGTAGCACTCTATTTACCACAACTTCTGCCATTTCGTCTTTAAGGAACTGAAGGACTAAAGGAGCCCTTTTGACAAGATAGTATTTTACGAGATGATAATAATTATTTTCACTTATTTTCTCTTTTCTATTGTTGAGATAGATAACTGCAACTTTGTTTTCTTTTAACAAAAAATCATAAATAAGTGGATGGTCTAATAGTGACTTGATTACAGTATTTTTCGGAATACCGAAAATTTTATTTGCCATGGACCTCCTCACATCTTCCTGATTAATTGGTAGAAGGAACATTCCAAATCTAGAATCATTCATAGTAAAACCTTTTGTAATTTCTCTAAATAAACACTACAATAAAAAATAAAAAGAGTCAAGTTTTTACTAAAATTTAACTCTCCCCCACAATTAACCTTTCTGTACCAAACCTGTTCCTGCCCACAGAAAAGTTGCCCCTCTTTTTGGTTTTTAAAGAAATCTAATGAGTACACTCTCGTATCTCTATTTGTGTATATGGATCATAGCTATCCTAAAACTAGAAGATAGAGCGTCCCAAGCGGCACCCTTATTACGAATATAGTATGCTTTTTTAACTGCGGCAAGTAAGCGAACACTTTCTCGTAAGTTAAAATTAGTAGAACTAATCATGACCTCTTTCCCATCAAGAAAATCAAGAGTAGCGTACGCAAGATCTTTGCGTGTATATATGTCACCACGAGTTCCTTGTATTGTCCCTTGCATCATTTTAAGATTACCCGAAATATGATCCATAAGCTCTTTGCCCCTTACTTCAAGGGCCACATCTGACATTTTCAACACAGCTGACATTTCTTCTAAAAAAAGATCCTTTGTAACTTCGGGAGTAGGCACTGCTGATTGTGGACTTGATCGAAAATTAAACAATGACATAACTACATGAGACTAATACCTTAAAGTGTATACCCTGCATATTTTTTGGCAAGAAAAAAAAGCACACGATGTGCTTTTTCTTATATTATTCATACTCACCAATAAGTACTTTACCCTTAAACCGTAGAAATAACTGTGTACTCCATCTCTCCTTTTGGAGCGTGCACTGTAACTCTGTCACCTTTTTTCTTTCCAAGTAATGCTTCCCCAAGAGGTGATTCATTTGAAATTTTTCCAGAAATAGAGTCGGCTTCTTCACTCCCAACGAGTGCAAATGTTTTTTCTTCTTTTGACCCTTTCTTTATAACTGTTACTGTAGATCCAACACTCACCACCCCTGCTGCGTGAGTTTCCATAATGACTGCATTCTTAAGGATTTGTTCAATGTGTGTGATACGATCTTCACAATTAGCCTGATCTTCACGCGCCTGATGATACTCAGCATTTTCTGAGAGATCACCAAGTGATTTTGCATACTCAAGAGCATCTGCAATTTCTTTACGACGTGTAGATATCAGCGTGTGAAGCTCATCTTCTAATAATGTTTTCTTTTCAAGTGTTAAATATTCCATAAATATAATGGATCTTATTATACTACATAATTGACATTTTCGTTATATTGACAAATATAACTATTAATAGTAGTATAAATAGTTTCCAGTTCTATTTTACTATTCAAGAAGATCTTTGTGGTCAAAAAATTTGTTATCATTTTCTTGATGACTCCGCAGACTGTTGTTGCTTTCGCACAACAACTACCTGGAGTTCATCCGTCGTATGTATCAATCCAGATGTTGATTGACCCTTTAGACTCAACTCCGAGAATGACAACTATTTGTGGAGGGGTGATGGTTGATGAGCCAAAAAAACTAGAACCCATCTTTAATTAAACACTGAAAGATAAGGGAAGATTTTTGAGGAAAAACATGAAGTAGAGGAGGAAGTCGTACTAATGTACGGCGACTGACGAAACTTTTCATGTTTTTACTAAAAATATACCCTTAGATGAGGTGTACAAATCGTACAGTAAAGAATTTTTTTCAAATTCAACAAGAAGTACGTCAATTTATGCCGCGGTGTTATTTGGTGTACGAGGTGAAGTCACGCATATACTCTATAACCTCTCTGGCGGCGAATACGGCGCCGAACGGATTATGCCTATCCCCTTTCTCCATAATCACCACAAACGCATACTTTGGATTCTCATAGGGGAAGTACCCGCTGATCCAAGAATTAACAAGTTGCTTACTGACTCCAAGTTCTGCTGTGCCTGATTTCGCTGCAATTTCCACTCCTTTAATATGAAGAGCCCTTGCTGTTCCTTTTTCACTTTGTACAGCAAGATCCATGCCCTCTTGAATGACCTTTAGTTTAGAAGAATCAAGTTTAAGTGAAGTACTCCCTGTATCTAGGCGAGCAAGAATATGAGGCTGCACTAAATAGCCACCATTTGAAAGTGCAGCAACTGCACGAACAAGCTCGAGTGGAGTAACTTGAAATCCATACTGTCCAATAGATGAGTGATACGTGTTACCGAGTAACCACCCTTCTTTAAATATTTTTTGTTTCCATTCTGGTGATGGAATAATTCCATAACTTTCTCCAGGTAGGTCTATTCTTGTAGTGCTTGCAAAACCAAACATGCTCGCGTATTGATTAAGACGTCCAATGCCTAGACCTTTTTGGTCTTGGTATCCTCCACCAATTTGGTAAAAATATTCATCTGATGATTCTGCGATAGCTTCTCTCATGTCGACATACCCGTGAGCTTTCCAGTCCTTAAAAATTGTATCTGGGCCGTCATATTTATTTTTAATAACAATCTGTCCAGAACTATAAATATTTTTTTCTGGAGTAATAACGTTCTCAACAAGGGCAGCATATGCAAAAAATGGCTTCATAGTTGATCCTGGAGTAAAAAGCCCGCCTACTGCGCGATTAAGAAACTTTCTTCGCTTGTCTAATAAATCGTCGGTGACAGTTTGGTTTTCTTCTTTCGTAGCAGCGTTTGTAATGAGGTTATTATCGTACTCTGGGTAACTTGCAAGTGCGAGAATTTCACCAGTACGAACATCCATAATAATCCCAGCTCCCCCTGTGAACCCTGCTTTGTGAGCGAGGGCTTTCATTCTTTCATACAACTTTGCTTGAACATCTTTATCAATAGTGAGTGTGATGTTTTCACCATGACTCGGGTACACGACAACATTTTGTGCTTCTATTTCACGAAAGGCTGTTACTTCAATAATACGTTCACCTTTAACACCTGCAAGTTCGTTTTGGTATTGTTTTTCTACTCCATCTTTCCCGATGTACTCATCTTGCCAAAATACACCCGACTGATCACGTTTTGGATAACTCACATACCCAAGAAGATGTGAGAACCCAGAAGTTGTTGTGTAGACCCGTTTCGGGATGTCCTCTTGTACCTTTTCTTTTTTCTTTTCTTTTCCGTCACCTGTGGTAGTTGCATTACTGTATAATGAATTCCATGCAAGAAGATTTCCTTTTCTGTCAGAAATAGTACCCCGAAGTGCAAAGAGTGGTATTTTTTTTAAATGATTTCTATTTGCTTTTTCTGTATAATCGTCAACCTGCATGATTTGCATCGCATATAATCTGTAAGAAAATCCCGCCAAAAACAAACAAGAAATAATCATTGCAATATAAAAAATATGTTTTCCAAGAGGTCTCTCCAGTTGCCCTTGCATCTGATCAAGATTAAGTAGAGAAAGATTCTGAGAGTCAATAAACACATCTTCCGGATTTATCTCATGAGATGAATCGTACTTAGCGCGATTTGTAAATAAAAGGCGAAACAAATTCATATAAAACTACTATACCACAAATAATACTCGTCAGAATGGGGAATGGAGATGTGCTAAAGATAACGTCAAATATAAATGCAGTAATAATGGCACCCCATACAAAAAAAGACCAGATTATTGTTGTTTTTTTATGGCTGTACATAAAATACTGATGATGTCACTGGATTATGAGCCCCTTCCACAAAAACATGCCACGACGTGTCCTGGTTGTTATTAGCAACTTGTTGTACGACACCTAAAATAACTTTTTGATTACTCCTCATATAGACAATCTCACCGACAGCAACAGATGTATCTCTGGCAATATTGGCAAGATAGTGTCCACCTCGACCAGTAAGAGTAAGTGTAATTGACGATGAAGATGTTACCCCTTCAGTTACAACACCGTGTGCTGTTAAAAGAAGACAAAGGGACGATGAATTGTATACTTCCTTGATACTGCAAGCAGCTTGATTACCTCGTATATAGACAGTATCCCCTATATCAACACCGTCCTTATACCCTTTTGAAAGAAGCACCGTTCCATACAGCTTTGTTATATCTTGCATAAGCGGATAGAGTATCAGGGGTGTTTTATCATAAGTAGTTGTAGAGATTAAAAAAGAATCTTCAAGAATCTTCTCTCTTAGATCCGCATCTTTTTCTGCAAGTGTATTTACAAGTCGTTCATTTTCAAGTTCAAGATTTTTATTTTTTAATGCTAATGTTTTATGTGATGTTATGTACGTACTAAAAAACTCTGGAAATACAACAAAAGATTGTTTTGTAAATCCGTACCGAATAACCACAGGCTGAAGTATATTATATGTATATTTTTTAACTGTTGGCCAAAAGATAGAGATAATCAAAAATACGCCTATTAACAGGGCATATTTTGCGTATCTTCTGTTTTTTTGTACTTTACCTGAAAGATATGTCATTGGTATTTTCTACTAGTATGTCCTTATAGAGCGAGATGTTTTCCAGAATAACCCCTGTCCCTCGCGCAACTGCAGTAAGGGGATCATCTGCAACAATTACTGGGACTTTTAACTGCATTTCAAGCAGTAAAGGTAAGTTGCGAATAAGTGCACCACCACCAGCTAAAGTTATTCCTTTTTGCATTATATCAGAGAGTACTTCAGGTGGCGTTGTTTCGAGCACCTCACGGATGACATCCACCAACTGCGTGATTGATCCGTACATCGCTTCACGAATATCAACATCGGTGATAACTGCTTCTCGAGGTAGACCTGTGACCAAATCACGACCTTTGATACTTAACTCTTTCCCTTCTTCATCCGGTAACGCTGATCCAATAGTCATCTTGATATGCTCACCTGTTTTTTCTCCGATCAACATCTTGAACTCATCACGCATGTAGGTGATGATATCTTCTGTTAATTTGTCTCCAGCAACTTTAAGGCTCTTGGCACGTACCACACCGGACAGTGCGATTACTGCAATATCAGTAGTTCCTCCACCGATATCAACAATCATACTTCCAATTGGCTCATGAATAGGAAGGTGCACTCCGATTGCGGCTGCCATTGGTTCTTCAACAATATACACACTACTTGCTCCTGCTGACTTGGCTGCATCATACACAGCACGCATCTCGACATTTGTGATACCAACAGGGATACCGATGACCACACGTGGACGAAATAACTTTCGGTCCATATCATTTGCTTTATTAATTAAATAACTAAGCATCTCTTCTGTTACTTCATAGTCAGAGATAACTCCATCAACGAGTGGTCGCACAATTCTTATGTGCCCTGGAGTACGCCCCATCATATTTTTAGCTTCTATCCCAACAGCAACAACACGATTTGTTTTTGTGTTAAGTGCAACAACAGAGGGTTCATCAATAACAATACCCCGCCCACGAACATACACAAGTGTATTGGCCGTTCCAAGATCAATACCAATGTCATTGGAAAAGTTTTGCAAGAAGCGCTTTAACATAAGCCTATTCTAACACTTATTGCACAAGTTGCATTTATTTACAAAACATGGATTTATTGTTAAATGTTGTACAGAAAAAGCCGCAAGCAAAGCTTGCGGCCAGAGCACACCCTGTAACTTTATGTGCCATTAAAAGAGAGCACTTGGATACGTAAACGATTAAGCTGATATAGCATTTTAACTTCCGTAAGAACCGTATCACGCATATCAGGGTTACCAATTGAGTGACAAATCTCTTCGTACCCGATGCGTGCTAGGTCCTGAGTAAAACTTTTGTCTTGCTCGCAAACTGCATCGTATGCTTTGGTAACTAACAGCAAGTATTCACGACTAGATCGTAGGTATGGTTTTCCATCCCACCACAATGTTTGTGAATCTTTCCAGGTGTCATACTCCGTTCCTCGCTTTTTTGCATCTCTGCCTTTAAGTGCACAAATTTCTTTTTGAATTAGTACATCTTGACATTTCAGAGACTGTAAAAATCCTTCAAGGCAAGCACACGTCACAGCATCAAAAACAAAAGGTCGAGCAGTGAAGTTACTCAATCGAGCAACCAATACATCAGTAGAATTTCCCTTTATATCCAACATCACACACCTCCAAAGAAAAGAACCGAACTATTCCCTCTACACTACTACTTTCTCTACAAACATGCAAAAAGGTTATAAAAACTAGATTTGCTGCTTACTCCATTCGTAGAGCGTGACTGCAATAGCATTGGAGGCATTCAAAGATTCACAGAGTGGACTAATTGGAATAGAGAGTTTGAAGTCACAATGTTCAAGCGTTTTTTTTGCAATACCATTTCCTTCGCTACCAATAATAATTACTGAAGGAGTATCAAAAGTCACTAGCGGAAGTGATACATCTCCATCTCCTGTGAGCGCGTAAGTCCAGTATCCTTTTTCTTTTAGCTTAAGAAGCGTTGTATTAATGTTACCAATCTTAACAATTGGAATTGAAAAGTTTGTTCCGGCAGAAGACTTTATTACCACCCCTGTTACGTGTGTCTGATTATGCTCTGGCATAAGAATCGCATCAGCACCGAATGCGACAGCTGAACGAATAATAGCTCCGACATTATGCGGGTCTTGAAGTTCATCGAGTAGCACAAAGAGCGGTCGATCTTTTGTACTCACACGAGTGAGTACTTCGTCAAGGGATGTGTACAAAACTTTATCATCTAAAAGTGCAAGCACTCCTTGATGTACAGTATCTTTTCCAACATGACTTTCTATTTCTGAAGATGTGAGAATTGAATATGAAATGTTATTAGCTTGAACAAGACTCATAATCGAGCTATCTCCTTCTGCGGCTTTGGTAAGGAATAATTCCTTAATAGGCATCACAGATTTTTTCTTTCCGAAAAGAATTGCTTCTTTAAGTGGGTTTTTACCAAAGAGATAAGGTTTTACTGACATAATCTAGACACTCTAGCAAATTTATGGCGTTTTAACAACAT
>JAYTIW010000078.1:0-3117 GCA_043731575.1 Minisyncoccota bacterium
GAGTTGTCTGGGCACTATGTCGTAGTGACTCCATCATCTCAAGTACAAAAACAAGCTGTTGTTATTGCGAGTTCGACAGCATTACCCGCACAACTTTACTCCGAAGTTATCTCTCAAAAAAGTATTATACTTCAGGATGCAAATGGTGGGCTCATTTCACTCCCAATATTGTCTGGTGATTTCAATCTGAAAAGTGTTTATCTAGGAAATACAATAAAATATGAAAGTGCATCAAGTAGTATTAGTCATACACTGATATTTACTGGAACAACAACAGTCTCAGGTAAACTTTTTATTAGCGATTTTACAGGGAAACCATGCTTTACAATAAATAGTTCAGATTTGAATAAAGTACCTGCGAGCTGGTTTTGTTTTTTAAATCCTCAGGATGTAAAAAGGTTGGTTAAAAAAGAAATACCCGCTAATCAAGAAATCGGATTGCCACTTACTGTTGAAATATTAAATTTTGTGCAAGAAAATAAAGAGGTTGACGGAGGGAATTACACCCACTTAAACAAAGTGATAGGTGAGGAATAAGTCTTCTCTATGAACTATTTTTCAATTATTAAGGATTCAGATATTTTTAAAAATCCTGCTGCAGAACCAAAGGAGTATAGGGTGCGGCCGACTGCCAAAGGGGTGGTGATTGATAGTGAGGGTAAGATAGCACTCTTGTCTAATGGCGAGCATAGCTTGTTTCCTGGCGGTGGAGTGGAAGAAGGTGAGAGCTTTGAGGAAGCTTTTGTACGGGAATGTAAAGAAGAAATTGGATGTGATGTGAAGGTTATTTCACATATTGGAAACGCGTTACAATTTCGTGCTAAGAGCGCGACTAAGTACGATGTGCATTTTTTCGTTGGAGATGTGGTTGGTGTGAAAGGAGTGCCTACCACAAAAGAAGCAGGCGAACTTGCCTGCACAATAAGTTGGCTTACACCTGATGAAGTTCTTAAAGTCTTAGAAGGTCAGATGAAGACTATTCGAGAAGACGATTATCCGGCATATTTTAACTGCTCGACGCACTTGGTGGTGTTTAGAAAGTATCTAGAGGAGAAAGATTAAAATACGGAGGCAAGACCTCCGTAAATAGATTTTTACAATAAATTAAGAAACGACATCGTCAGATGTCGTTTCTGTATTGTTCATGAAACTTAACTAGTAAGTTCAAGTCTTAGACTAAAATAGATTTCTGTGCAGTCTGCGACTATGAGGGCTATTGGAAGAGTGCGATAAGCGTAAATCCAACCATACCGAATATAACAAATACCGCGACTACTTGCCAGATTCTTAAAATTATTTTTCTTCCTTTTGCATTATAAATCATATATTTTTGAACAGAGTTTTTAAAACTGTGTGATATTATTACATATAATACTAGCAAAATTATGCGAGAATATCAACAAAAACACATGGTACGCACCCTTCTCTACTCAAGGGTGACACTTGTTATTTTATTTCTCCTAATTATTCTTTTACTTAGGTCGATTATGGAACTTAATGACAAACGTGTCGACGTCAACACATTACAAGACGATTCAGTCAAAGAACGAGATGAATTGCAAAAGAAAGTAGATAAAGCAGAAGAGCAGACTAACTTGATTAACACTCACAGGGGTTTTGAGGCGTATATCCGTACGACATACCCAGTAGTTAAGAAAGGTGAAGGGGTCATTGTTATTTATGATGACAATAAAGTACCTGTTAGTACAGTGCGTGAGAAAATGACAGTGTGGGAGCATTTCAATGTTTGGTGGAATAGTTTTTTTAAATAATTTTCTTTTTTAGAAGAGATTTTGTATACTAGGATTATATGGATACACAAACAACAGCAGGGGGAGAGGATGTGACTACACAAAAGAAGATAGAAATTTATAGCACGGCATCATGTCACTTTTGCCACATGGCTAAGGAGTGGCTTAATGAAAAGCAGATTCCTTTTATTGATTATAATGTTGGTGAAGATAAAGATAAAAGAAAAGAAATGGTAGAAATGACGGGACAATTAGGTGTGCCAGTGATTAAAATTGGGGATGAGGTTATGATTGGATTCAACGAAGAGCAAATGGCCAAGATATTAGGGGTGGCGATATAAAATGAACCTATTCGGAGCAGAGCTCTTCCCTACTTCGTTACTTCGTTATTCATAAAATTCTCAAATTCTCGAAGTCACATTTGACACTTGTCTGCTGACTCACCCATGAAAAACCGAAAAAATTATTCATGTAAAAGTCATGGAAAAACTTTTACACGAATAATTTTGTAGACCGGTTTTTCGTTCGATTCCACATGAAAAGTACTTTGGTACTTTTCTTTCGGGCACAGAATAGCAAAAGACCGAGGAACCCCCTCGGTCTTTTGCTATTCTGTGCTGTTGCTCGGTCTCGGAATTGTAGTAACAAGATCCCATAATGGTTCTTTGAGAGAACTTAGTATATGGAATTGAAGCACCTCGGTCTGGGTTATTTTTGTATCATTTCTAGTGCGATTTGTGAACAGTTGTGAACCCCTAGCTCTTTAATTGGCACAAAGAGTGCCCCAAGTGAGTCATAGCCATCGGCATCAGTTTTAATCACTGGCGTATCACATTCAACAGAAAAATAGAGACCAACATGGTGGAAATTTTTTACTTCCCCAGCATCGTTAGTAAAAGTACAAGAATATTCATTGTAACCAAGAAAAGAAAAACTCGTGAGAGACGATACCCCTATTTCTTCCTCAAACTCTCTTTGGAGGGTTGTTTCTATCTTTTCACCAAATTCAATTCTTCCCCCCGGAAGATCTTAAAGTCCTTTATATGGACCACGAGACTTTTTTATAAGGAGAACATTATCACCTTGACGACAAATACCATAGACACCAAGATGGAACTGTTCATTTTCTTTTAAATTCATAACGTTAAGTATACCAAAATAGCATGACTAGCTGTAATACGGCAGGAATCGCGAGTACGCTTTCGGTCACGGATAATTTCTCGTCGCCACTCGAAATTTCCTCGACCCCGTCTCGCTCGTTTTTCTTACTATAGCCCCCTCAAAACAAATACCTAGAATTTGTACTCAAAGGTTCTCGATGTAATAGAGCTCTCGAATTTTTCTCGTAGTGTGTTAAAAGAATCAA
>JAYTIW010000079.1:0-3074 GCA_043731575.1 Minisyncoccota bacterium
TCATGTTTTTACCAAAAATATACCCTTAGATGAGGTGTAGACATTTTCTCTTTGAGAAAATGTCTTGTATTCTTTTAGTTTAATTTGAGATGGGTTCTAGCTATAATGAGGTATGTTCGAAGCGTATTTTATCGCCACATTTTTGTGCCGTAGGTGTCTTCTGAGAACTTATGATTAACATCTCGATGTGCCATTTCATCTATAATAGTTGCTTTGATAATATCAGTAAGGCGAGCGTCTTCCACGAGGTTCCAGTATGCTTTTGCTAGAGCTGTTGCGGGTATGTTTTCGTGCACGCCTTCCTCTACGAGGGTTAAATAATGTTCGTAGCTATGAACAGCTTCTTCTTCGAAATATCCAACAACACGATGTGCTGTACGTGGAGAAATAAGGTAGAGTAAAAAATAAATAACTGAGAAGAAGAATTGTATGACAATAATCATTAATCGTTCAAATCGCGTCGGCTGTGCAATTTCACTATAAATAAGAAGATGCATACGTTCATTCTCTGCTTCATCAAGAAGTGTTTTTATCCAATGATGGTCATCACGAATAAAGCGAAGTGACTTAAGATGTTGGAAAAATCCACCAAGTAAGCCAGGCACGGCAGCAATGGTTTCAAGGACAATAGCACGATGGCTGTAGCGTTCTTTAAAAAGAAAATCAGCACCTTCTGCCATTGTATGAACAACAAACTTGGCAATTTTATCCCGTAGGTCTTTCGGAGTATGTCGGAAGTGTTCTCTGTGCAGTTTTACGTGAGGTTTTACAGATTTTAATTGTTCGAGCATATCCTCACTTTGTTCTGTTGTGTGCTTATCTTGCATAATGTAATTTAGTATAACACTTTTAATATACCTTATAATCATGGTAAAATAGGGGACATGTTAGATATAAAATTTATTCGTGAAAATAGTGAACTCATTACTCTCGCTGCCACCAAGAAGCGTATTACTTTTAATGTTAATGAGTTGCTTGATGTTGATACTAAACGCTTAGCGCTTCTTCGTATTATAGAAGACTTACGTTCTCAGCAAAATTTTGCAAGTGATTCAATCATGAAGGCTAGCGTTTTAGAGCGAGCAGATCTGATAGATACCATGCGGAAAGTTAAAGAAGATCTCAAAGCAAAAGAAGAAGAGTTTGAAGATCTTATGAAAGTGTGGCGAGTACTTATGCTCGCTGTTCCTAATATTCCAGATATGTCTGTACCAGACGGGGGTAGTGATGCAGATAATGTTGAAGTAAAAAAATGGGGAGACATCCCAATGTTTTCATTTTCTGCTCTTGACCACATAGAACTTATGGAGAAAAGTGATATGGTTGATTTTGACCGAGGGATAAAGACATCTGGTTTCCGGGGATATTTCCTTAAGAATGATGGTGCAATGCTTGAGCTTGCTATTTGGCAGTATGTGATGCAAAGGTGGCAAAGAAAAGGATTCACTCCGATGCTTGTGCCTTCCCTCGTGAAGCGTGCAGCACTTCTAGGCACTGGATATCTCCCAGGTGGTGAAGATGACCTCTACAAAGATGGAGATGATTACTTAGCTGGAACAGGCGAAGTTGCAGCTATGTTTTATCATAGTGATGAGGTGTTAGATGGTGCAACACTTCCACGAAAGTATATTGTCTGGAGTCCATGTTTTCGTAAAGAAGCAGGAAGTCATGGTAAGGATGTGAAAGGTCTTGTGCGAGTACACGAGTTCTATAAATGCGAGCAAGTAGTTTTGTGCGAGGCATCTCATGAAGTTTCTGTACAGCATCATGAAGAAATTGTACGTAACGCAGAAGGGATGATGGAAGAGTTAGGTATTCCGTACCACACTGTTGTTAATTGTGGGGGTGATCTTGGTCAAGGGCAAGTAAAGAAGTACGACATTGAAGCGTGGATGCCATCACAAGAGAAATATCGTGAGACGCACTCTGCAAGTTATTTCCATGATTTTCAAACCCGAAGACTTAATATTCGTTACAAAGATAAGTCGGGTAAGATGGAATACGTTCACTCACTTAATAACACAGCTGCCGCAACCCCGAGACTTCTTATTGCAGTGATTGAAAACTATCAACAAGAAGACGGGACTATCAAGGTGCCAGAGGTTCTTATACCATTTATGGGAGGAAAGACTACTATTGGTAAACCTTTTCGCGCATAGAATATATGAAAATTAAAAGGCGAACACTTGTTCGTATCGTACGATTTACCACTAAAATCGCGATTATTTTTACAATAGGTGCTTTCTTCTACGGTTACTTTGCTACAGAATTGTTTACTATCAAAGCATATCAAATTTCTGGACTTGATGAAACTTCGCGTGCGGCTGTAGATGCACAGCTGCACATCCTCGACACAAAAAAAATATACAAAATATTTCCACTTAATAAAATTTTTACGTATAGTGGTGATTTAATTACAAGTGTCATTCGTGACACTGTCCCAGAAATGGCTACTGTAGAGATACGACCTATAGGATTACATATGGTAAAGATTGAAGTTACACTTCTTAAACCACTTTTTCGTATGAGTGATTCTCAGGCCATAACGGAAGATGGTGTTATTTTTACAACTAAGTACGACATTCACACGTATCCTCGTGTCGTTGTCGCCTCTTCAACCACAAAGACTTTTAAGAATAATGGTGTTATGTTTACAAAAATAGTTCTGCCAAACGGTGGTGATACTAAGGATTTTTTTGTACAACTGAGTGCTCTTACAACAAAGATGAGTAGTGTTATTTTCCCAGTTGATAGTATTCTCATAGAAAAAACTGGCGATATATCTTGCGTAGATGCCCAAGGGAAAAGTAAAATTATCTTTTTGAAAGATTCTGACTACAAAAAAGTTTGGTCAACACTTCTGAGTGCTATTGACACTGACCCATTAAAAACAAAAATTGCAACAAATAAGGAGAGGCTTGAGTATTTAGATGTCAGGTATGGGAATAAAGTTTTTTACCGTTTTAGTGACATGTCACGCTTTAGATAAGAATAAACTGTTACCGTAACCCCCTCAGCAAAACTGTTACTTTCGGCTCCAAAATATCTTCATAATTTCACTTTTCAGTGTAGCA
>JAYTIW010000080.1:0-7648 GCA_043731575.1 Minisyncoccota bacterium
TTGGCCTAATTCTTTTTGTACCAGCTCCCAATTAATCACAAAATCTTGAGTATCGAATGCTTCTTTCTGAGATCTCAGTTCTTTTTTTGCAGCACCAAATTTTTTAGGATTAAATTCTTCATTTGTATCTAAACCCAAAGAGAAATCTTTATGTTTCTTTTCAATTTCTTCTAACGTTTTAGGTATTGTGCCTACCAAGTACGCTTCCTCTCTTAAAAGATTCCTTTTAAGATGTACTTGGTGGAAATTAGATTCTCCTTCTTTCATACAAGAAAGTATACCATGGGTTGTGTCTGTCTTTTTACACAGAACCGCCGTAAGACGTTTCTGTGGTTGTGTTACTTTGAATTACAAGACTCGTTGAAATCACAATTTTTAGAGACTTTGCGGAGAGCGACGGCTCGAGCATTAACAAAAAATCAGCAGATTTTTATGTGGGTCTCTAAAAATTAGTGATTGAGAAAGAGTTTTGTAGTTCAAAGTGTTTTAATCTTTAGTCTTTTTATCTGTTACTTGTTGTCTGCTGTCTACTTTGTAAGAATTTCTGCTTCTCCTTCAGTAATTAAGATAGTATGCTCGAAGTGGGCGGAACGCTTATGGTCTTTTGTGATGAATGTGTAGCCATCATCTGCGAGATAGACTTCGTCAGTTCCGTGGTTCACCATTGGCTCAATAGCAAGCACAAGCCCAGGAACAAGTTTTGGACCTTTCACACCGTCATCAAAGTTCGGCACAAATGGCTCTTCGTGGACTTTGTACCCGACACCATGACCAGAAAGAATTTTTACCACACCGTACTTCTTTGGGACAGATTTCTCAATTGCTTTGGAAATATCATTCACATAATTTCCACACTTCGCAGCTTTAATGCCCGCCATCAATGCCGCTTTAGTTACATCCATAAGTTCTTGGTCTTCTTCACTTCCCATATGATCAAGTATCTTTTGTGATTTCTTAAGTTCTTTTTTCTT
This sequence comes from Minisyncoccota bacterium, assembly GCA_043731575.1. Lineage (GTDB taxonomy): Bacteria > Patescibacteriota > Minisyncoccia > Phycocordibacterales > UBA5272 > UBA11704. The sequence continues at coordinate 972 of JAYTIW010000080.1, forward strand.
TTGAATATCTTTCATACCTAATCCACCATATAGACCTTGATAACCGAAGTTTTGAAATACTGCATAATCATACGGATCAATAACCCCCGCTTCTCGAGCAGCTGAAGCGAGATCGATATTGTGCTTCTTCATTTCCTCACGAAACATGGCTCTACTTTTTTCTTCTAGGAGAATTTCTTGTACTTCCTGTTTTCTAGTCTGCACAGCAAAGTACATCTGAGCATTAGCAATTTCTTCTTTTGAAGGATCACCATTTTGAGCTACAAGATAGCAAGCATATCTTGATAATATGTAGTCTTTCCCAGGACGACCTCCAGCTTCTAAGGTTTTTGCCGGTGCCGGCAAAAACTCTTGACTAGAGTCTTCCCCTGATGTATTACATAATTCAATGGCTCTGTTAATAGCATCTTCAAATCTTCTCCATGTATCATATCCAAGCAACGGCATGAGTTCGCGCGCCATCCAATACTCCGCACCATATTCTGTAACTCTTTTGACTGACTCAAATGGTGAGGTGCTCATATTTATATAATTGCATTATAGATTTATATGTAACTGTTTTTAATTCTTCAAAAGATTTAATTACCAACTTAATGTGCCGCCAGTTTTGTATTCAGTCACACGAGTCTCAAAAAAATTCTTCTCCTTATTCAGATCCACTGCTTCTGACATCCACGGGAAAGGATTCGCGCTCCCATACACTGCCTCAATACCAACACGTGCCAAGCGACGATCTGCAATGTGCTCGATGTACTGCTTGAAACCCTCAGCGTTAAGTCCAAAGATTCCCTTAGGGAATACATCCACTGCAAACTGATATTCAAGGTTCACAGCCTTCTTTACGAGATTTGTAATCCTCTCAACGAAAGCGTTCGTCCAGAGTTCTGGTTGCTCTTGCTTGATAGTGTTAATCATATCAATACCGAAGTTCATGTGGGTACTCTCATCACGCATAATGTACTGTATCTGCTCAGCAGAACCAACCAACTTGTTCTGACGCTGGAATCCAAACATCACTGCAAATGACGAATAAAAAAAGATCCCCTCAAGAATAAGAGAAAAGACGCACATGTTTTCAAGAAACTTTTGGTCATTCTCAAATGTCCCAGTCTTGAAGTCATCTCTAAATATTCCTTGGTTAAACGAAAGAATGAATTCCTCTTTGTTATAGATAGCATCCACCTCACGATACATGTTGAAGATTTCGGTACCATCAAGTCCTAAAGATTCCACAATATACTGATAAGCTTGTGTATGTACAGCTTCTTCGTACGCCTGTCTAAGAAGAAAGAGTCGCGCCTCAGGCGAAGTGATATGCTTGTAAAAAGCGAGCACTAAGTTGTTCGCTGCAATAGAGTCCGCTGTTGTAAAGAAACCAAGCACCATTCTAAGCGCGTGACGTTCATCATCACTTAACACACTTGGAGATCTCCATTGCTCAATATCTGACTGCATACTGATCTCCGTCGGAAGCCAATGATTAGCATTACCGACATTATATGCATCCCATGCGAACTTATGTTTGATTGGCCACAATTGCACAACATCAGCCCCTTCTCCGTTGATTATCTTTCTCTTGTTAATATCAACTCTTCCAGCCGTACGATCAATAATCGGCTTAGGTACCTGGGGTGTTGTAGTTTGTGTTTGTAGTGGTGGCATAATAGCTAGGGATTAGGGTATAGGGGTTAGTGAGAAGAAAGAATATACAGTAATAATATATTGTAACAGTGATGAATGCAAGGTATTAGTGATAGACCTAGCCTGAGGATAGATAAGAAATTGTATCTACTGACCCCTAACCCTAATAGCTAACCCTTAACTACTGGCAAGCATCACAAGTCGCTTCTGGTAATTGAGTAATGTTATATTTCTTTGGAGCTTTAGCAAAGACTGCGAGCGCTTCTTGCTCCTCTCTAGTGATAGTGACCATCGAAGGAACACCATTTATAGGTGAAGTTACTGGGGGGTTCATTTGAAGTTGAGAAAGTGTTGCTAACCTTGAAACTATTGGTGTGCTTTTTACTTCTACCTGGTCTACATTAGCTGTGACAAAAGAAGACGTCACGGATGCAGACACTGGAATAGACATTGGTGCAGATAGTATCTCTGAAACAATCGCATTAGATTGGACATCTGCTCCTGCGTCACGTTTATGTGTCGAGCCGAATTCAGACGCGTTAACAGTACTCTTCTCAACCTGAGAAGCCCCAAGAGACCGTAGGTAGTAAGTAGTCTTAAGACCAAGAGACCATGCATACTCATAAATATTCGCAAGTTCACGACCAGAAGTCCCTGCGAAATAAATATTAAGGGATTGTGACTGATCTACCCACTTGCCACGATGTGCCGCACTTTTTATAAGCCACGATGGGTCGATCTGGAAAACTTCTTTATACTTATCTTTAAGGTGCGCTGGAACAGTTGGAATATCTTTCACTGAGCCGTCATTATACTTAAGGAGACCTATCATCTCAAAATCCCAAAGATTAAGCGCTTTAAGATCATTAACAAGATATGGGTTCACGATAATAAACTCACCATTCATGTTCGACTTCACATAGATATTTTTGTAGATAGGCTCAATACAAGGAATAGAACCAACGATATTAGAAATCGTCGCAGTTGGCGCCATAGCCATACAGTTAGAGTTACGCATACCGAATTGCTTTACTGATGACCTCACTTGAGTCCAATCGAGCTTACCTACCTTTGATACCGGAATCTCAACTCCACGAGCTTTCTCAAGAAGCTCAATCGTGTCCACTGGGAAAATTCCTCTATCCCATTTACTCCCCTTATAACTTGAGTAGGTTCCTTTTTCACGAGCAAGTTCGGACGATGAAAGAATGGCGTGATATGAGATGAGTTCCATAGATTCATCTGCAAATGCCACAGCTTCATCAGAGTCAAAGTTAATATCCATCATATAGAGCGCATCATGGAAGCCCATGAGACCAAGACCAACTGGTCTATGGCGCATATTACTTCTCTCTGCTTCAATAGTTGGATAGAAGTTCACGTCGATGACGTTATCGAGCATACGAATAGCTGTGCGAGTCGTCTTGGCGACCATATCAACATCAAACTTACCGTTAGTCATGAGGCGCTGATAGTTAAGGGATCCTAAGTTACATACAGCAGTCTCATCAAGAGAATTGTTAAGCGTGATCTCTGTACAAAGGTTGGAGTTGTGAATAATACCAACATGGTCCTGTGGAGAACGAACTTTAGACGGGTCTTTAAAAGTAATCCAAGGGTGACCCGTCTCATAGAGCATCGTAACCATCTTACGCCAAAGCTCTCGTGCTTTAATAACCTTAAAGACTTTAATCTTTCCTTCCTTAGCAAGTGCTTCATAACTTTCGTAATGCTTTTCAAAAGCGTCCCCATATGTCTCAGTCAATTCAGGAACTTCATCCGGTGAAAAAAGTGTCCAGTCTGAGTCATTTTGTGCACGCTTCATGAAAAGGTCTGATATCCAAAGTGCAGTATCCATATCATGTGTCCGTCGACGATCGTCTCCAGTGTTTTTACGAAGCTCCAAAAACTCATCAACATCATAATGCCAATTCTCTATATAGACACACGTAGCCCCTCGGCGGCGTCCTGAGCGATTAATAGCAACAGTTACGTCATTTGCAATCTTAAGAAAAGGAACGAGTCCGTTAGACTTAATACCAGAGCGCTTCACAAGAGAACCAGAAGCGCGGACTGAAGTCCAGTTAGTGCCGATTCCTCCTGCCCATTTAGAAAGTTGTGCATTATCTGCATACACTTTAAAAATAGATTCGAGTGAGTCCCCTACCGTATTAAGGTAACAAGATGAAAGTTGTGGGTGTTTAGTTCCAGAGTGAAAGAGTGTAGGTGAAGATGGTACGAAGCGAAGCGTTGACATGACTTCATAAAATTCTATAGCTCGAGTTGTTCGATCAAGTTCCTTTTCTGCAAGAGCAACTCCCATAGCAATACGCATCCAGAATCCTTGAATATTTTCCATGATCTGTCCATCACCTTCTACATCACGAACAAGATATCGTTCGTAAAGAGTCTGTGATCCAAGGTACATGAAAAAATCATCTCGAGAACGAACAATTGCAGAAGAGAGTCGTGTCAGGTCAAAGTTAAGCATCCTCACATCAAGGAGTCTTTTTTCTACACCTTTCTTGATGCTCGTAATAAATGCTTCTTTGTATTGTGTATCAATAATAGCGTAATCAAGAGCATCTCCATGAAGATCCTCATTAATTTGTGCAAGAATCATACGAGAAGCAACATATGAATAAATAGGATCCTGTTCAATCATAGAACGAAGTGTCATCACAAGAGCTTTATTGATTTCCTTTGTTGACATTCCTTCGTAGACTTCTAATTTGATCTGATTTATGATTTGGTCAACGTCCACTTCTTTTTCGTAACCATGAATCACATGTACGACTGACTTCCTCACTTTTGCAATATCGAACTTTTCTCGTTTACCATTTTTCTTCGTAATATAAAGGCCTCCTTCTTCCACCTTTTCTAGAGTTTCTAATTTTTCTTCCTCTCGTTCTTTTGTACGTTCGTAGCGATAAATGATGTATGCTTTAGCGACGTCGAAAAAGCCTGCGCCCATGATGTGCTTTTCTACTAAGTCTTGCGTGTGCTCAACAGATGAGACGTATCCGTCGCGAGTCATAGCCTCAAGCTCAAGTTCCTTTGCCACAAGCTCGGCAATGTGTTTAGCGACCAGAGCTTTCTCATCCCGAGTAACTTGCACAAACGCCTTCTTAATAGCTCTTTCAATTTTATTCACATCAAACGCTACCATTTCTCCATTTCGCTTTTTAATTATTTGTAGAATAGCCATATCGAGCTCTAAATTTTTACATCATTTTATTAATACCAATACATAAAGTGTACCGTTTAACATCTAAAAGCCATATTTTTTGTCCCTCATTTCAGTGTCAAGAGTAACTCTTGACACTGAAGATCTCGTGCTATTTTATGAGCTTGTTGCGTAAGGTCTTGTGATACCCGATAGCAAAACGATGAGCTTCTCCGTTGGCTAAAAGTATATCCTTTTTATGGTAATCCACATGTACTTTATCTCCCAAAATGTCTTTTGGTTTATGTCGTTCATCTTTCACTACAGAAACACACGGAATAGGAAGACTAAGAGAAGCAAGAACTCTCTCCGCTGTCTGTTTATGGGCAAGACCCCCATCTATTACAACAAGATCAGGGCACTGCCACTCTTTATGAGAAAAACGACGTAGTATAATTTGGCGTAATCCTTCGTAGTCATCATTGGTATTTTCTTCCAATTTAAATTTTCTGTACTCACTTTTTTCTAGATGTCCATCGTGGAACACGACCATAACCCCCACACGAGATGTCCCTGATATATGAGCAACATCATAAGCTTCAATACGAAAGCTTTTGTCCTTAAATGAAAGCACTCTTTCTTCTTTAATAAGGCTTATGTCTTTAATATGATCAATGGCGAAAAGAGTATTTCTTGTTGCAGCTGCCTTTTCGAACATTTGTCTTTTAGCATATTCTTTCATATCCTTTTCAAGAGATTTTTTTATTTCTGTCTTTTTACCAACAAAAAGTTTCCGTATGTTGCTGATATTTTTTCTGTATTCTTCTTCGGAAATTTGTCCTATACAAACCCCTGGACAAAGCTTTAACTGTGCATTAAAACAAGGTTTAAGACTTCCAACTTCACAAGTATCCCTGTACGGAAACATTTTCCTGATTATTTTCATTGCTTCACGTAGCTGAGGGAGCGAGGTAAAAGGTCCATACACATGTGCCACATCCTTCTTGGTAAATTTCTTTTCATAGTCTCTAATTCTCATTGTCAGAACTCTTGGAAATTTTTCTTTGGTGATAACAACACAAGTAAAACTCTTGTCGTCTTTTTCTCTAGCGTTATAAATTGGATTATGTTCCTTAATAAACTTACTTTCAAGTAAAAGTGCTTCAAGTACACTTCCTGTTTCTTGATACGTAACCGTCGCTGCGAGTGTTATCATTGTCACAAGCCGAAGACCTCTTGTATCAACAAGATCCGGATTGAAATAACTCCTCACTCTATCTTGTAAGGATGTAGCTTTACCAATATAAAGAATAACCCCTTCGCTGTCACGAAAAAAATACACCCCTGGTGCATCGGGGAGATTTAGAGTGGACAAGACTTGCTTTTTCATTTAATCTATTGTATAATAAATATCGGCCTTTGTACATTCTTCTTTGTCTCAATACAACAGTCAAAAAAGCTACCTACAAAAAGCTCTTTCTTAAATATTATTTCTGGAGATTTCGATGAGCTACCAGCTCAATAAACAAAAATTAACCCCCTTTGCACGAGCGTTGATTGGGGTTTCAAAAAAAGAATTCATGCCTAGGCAAAAAGGAGAAAATACTCCATTTCCAAAAAATATCCATCCTTACGGAGAGGATGTTCATTTGGGTGTCGGAGCGACTAACTTCCGTGATCCAACAAAGGAGGAACGACATGCCGTGTAAAATTGGTTGTAAAGGGTGCCCACTTGATGAGCCTCTTCCGAAAGAAGAGAGAGTGCTAAACGGCACAACCTACTACTGCACTAAACCAGCATGCCATCCGTCGGCAGATTTTTCTCCTTTTCAACGAGGAGAACCCCCACTGACAGGAGGTGCCGCGCGTC
>JAYTIW010000081.1:0-7638 GCA_043731575.1 Minisyncoccota bacterium
ACGGTGACAGATGGATCTCGAACTACAACTGGCTCGATAACTCCTGGAATGCCAGCAATCCTGCGCTTCTCGCAACTCACTTCATTTCTAAAGGCCGACACGTTGTGTCGGCCTTTAGTTTTTCTTTGTTGCTATCTGTAGTGTCACTTGCCATAACTGCCATACGTAGCATGGTATGCTCATACCATATGAAACACACTACTTCAACACTTAAAAACTTTTTTACACGTAAGGTAGATATCTTTAGTCTTTGTGCAGGTGTTACCATTTCACTTCTTGTTATTTCCCTTTTACATTGTGCGATGAGATCATTTTCTCATAGAGCTTGGAAAGGTGCGGTGTACGGTCACAAAAACATGATGATGGAGAGTAGAGATGGTAGAGAGGATAGAAGTGATTGGAAAAAGAAGAATATAATAAACAACACTACGGTGATAGATCACTCAAAAATGAACATGAATCCATATATAATGGGTGACGTCACCAGCGAAAAGCAATTTTTGACAGATATGGTACTTCACCACAAGGCAGCCGTTACCATGGCAGAACAAGTGCTCAAACTCCCATCACTTCAGATTGAAACAAAAACACTTGCAGAAACAATTATTAAAGCACAATCTGACGAGATAAAAAGTATGAACGAATGGCTTACATTGTGGAAGTAGTCTTATAAGGACATTATGAAGCATGCGCTTTTGATTAAAGGACTAAAGAAAACATATGATGGAGGAAAGGAAGCTCTTAAGGGAGTCGATCTTGTCGTAGAAGATGGAGAATTCTTCGCATTACTTGGACCAAATGGCGCAGGTAAGTCAACGCTTATCGGAGTGACGTGTGGCATTATCCAAAAAACCGAAGGTACTATTATTATCCATGGTCATGATACCGAGGTAGAGAAAAGTGAAGCCAAGATGAAAGTTGGCCTCGTTCCACAGGAGGTTAATGCAGATATCTTTAGTACTGTAGAAGATGTACTCTACACGCAAGCAGGGTACTATGGAATATCAAGAAGTGAAGCTCGCCCGCAGGTTGAGATGCTTATTAAACGCCTGGCCCTTGAGGATAAGCGAAGTAGGCAGACGATAGAGTTATCAGGTGGCATGAAGCGGCGCCTTATTATCGCACGTGCGCTTGTGCATAAACCAACATTACTTTTTTTGGACGAGCCGACAGCAGGAGTTGATGTAGAGCTTCGTCATGATATGTGGAAATTCTTGCGAGAATTAAATGAAAGTGGTGTTACCATAATTCTCACGACACATTATCTCGAAGAGGCAGAAAAGCTTTGTAAACGTATAGCTATTATTGACCAGGGAGAAATTAAGCGCGTTGGCACAATGGACGAAATCTGTGCTGGTCGACCACTTGAAGAAGTCTATTTAGAAATAACAAAGACACCATGAATCCACGACAAAAATATATTGCCTTCTTAACCATATTTAGAAAAGAAGTAAAAAAGTCTTTCCGTACATGGAAACAGACGTTTCTTCCTGCTGTTATTACTACAGTGCTGTACTTTTTAATTTTTGGGACGTTCATCGGGTCACAGATAAAATCAATGGGAGGTTTCAGTTATATGGCTTTTATCGTTCCAGGGCTTGTACTTATGGCAGTACTTAATAACTCTTTTCAAAGCATGCTCTCTAAGTTTTATTTTTTGAAGTTCCAAAAAACAATACAAGAGATACTCGTGTCTCCTATGCCGGCGTGGCTAGTTGTTCTCGGGTATGTTTCTTCATCAGTGTTTAATGGTTTTGTTATCGGAGGATTAGTACTTTTTTCCGCCAGTTTTTTTGAGCCAGTGCATATTGCTCATCCGTTATTTGCATTCCTAGTTGTTCTCCTTACTTCCACGTTTTTTGCATTACTTGGTCTGGTGAACGCGATTTACGCAAAGACTTTTGACGACATTAGCATCGTGCAAACATTTGTGCTCACACCCCTTACATACCTCGGGGGAGTATTCTATTCAATCGCACTCCTGCCAACATTCTGGCAAAATATCTCTCTAGCTAATCCGATACTCTATATGATAAATGCTTTTCGTTTTAGCATGCTTGGGGTATCAGATATTTCTCCAGGGACGTCTACCTTTGTGCTTATTGGGTGTATTACGGCAGTATTTTTATGGGTGCTATATCTTTTTAAGACGGGAAGGGGGTTAAAAGCGTAAACGTTAGAAGTTGGGACGTTAGGTCGAGAAGCTTGGCTTCGAAGAGATCCGTAATAATTATCCTTAGGCGGATTTTTTTATTGACAACAAAAATTTCGCAAGATGATTCGCACGTTTTTCATCTTTCCATTTGTCTAAGTTGCCACAAATTTTAAAATCAACGAGGTCTACTCCACAGAATCCGAAGACACACGTTTGCCAAAATGTCTTAAGAGGCAAAATAAAAGGAACATGGTAGTACCATGAAGGACCTCCGCATGTAGCGAAAACTTTTGCACTTTTGCCTTCGAAAAGTTTTATAACTTTTCCAATAGGTGAATATTTATATGCAACTCCAGGGCAAATAGTTAAATCAATCCAATTTTTCATAATCGCAGGAACTGAGCTCCACCATATTGGATGTACCATGACTATTTCATGAGCCCAGGTTACTTTTTCTTGGAATTTTAGTTGCACCTTTGTTCTTTGACATTCACGAATATTTTCAAATCTAAAAAAATCTACCACATACTCTTTTGCATAAAGATCAACAATTTCAACAATGTGACTTTTCGCACGTTTGGCATCAGCATAGGTGTTGGCAATAGTATGGGTATCGCCCTTGCTCGATGGATGAGCGGTCACGATGAGGATGTTCATGGGGATAGTATAGCAGTCTCGTGAACGTTGAGCGAGGGAGCATCGAGCATAGCCGTGCGAGATGTAAATAAATCTTAGTGACTAGTGGACAGTCTTTTCTAAAATTATGCTAAAATATTTAGAACATGAAAAATAACTACGCATTTATAGATAGTCAAAATTTGTATCTTTCTATTCAGACACAAGGTTGGAAAATTGACTGGAAGAAATTCAGAACTTACTTATCTGAAAAATATAATGTTGAGAAGGCTTATTTATTTATCGGAATGATTGAAGGAAATAATAGAATATATCTCGAACTGCAAGATGCAGGATTTTTATGTGTTTGGAAACCTACTTTGAAGTATAAAGACGGAACTATAAAAGGAAATTGTGATGCCGAGCTTGTTTTACATACAATGATACAATTTAGTAATTTTGAGAAAGCTGTAATAGTTTCTGGTGATGGTGATTTTTATTGTCTTGTTGATTATTTAATAGAACAAAAAAAGATGGGAGTACTGCTTATTCCAAATAGGCTAAAATATTCCGGTTTACTGAAAACTGAAAAAATAAAAAACTACAAACGGTATATAAATGAGTTGAGGAATAAGATTGGAAAATAGAATAAAAAAGACCTCACAAGTATTACTCTTGTAAGGTAGTCTTTTTCGTTGGTGATGTGGTAATTATATACCTACGTGTACCCGTATGCAAGTACAAATTATTTAGACGAAGAGGTCTAACTTCTGATGATTCTTAAAATATATTTTTTTATTATACAATGTGTAGATTTAAGAGGTCTTCGATATGTTTTTTGGTATACTTGTGTAATGAAACAACAAGTCTTTGTGATTCATGGTGGGACAGCGTTTGATACGTATGAGGAATACTTTGATTACTTAAAAAATAAAGAGGTGAGTTTGAAGAAGCTTTTGGGGAGGGATTGGAAAACGAATTTACAGGAAAATCTTGGTGAAGAGTATGAAGTATATTTACCGAAGATGCCAAACTCACAGAATGCAGTGTATGAAGAATGGTGTATTTGGTTCGAAAAGTTTTTACCGCTCCTTGATGATGGAGTTATTTTGGTGGGGCATTCACTTGGCGCGGTTTTCCTTGCGAAATATCTCAGTGAGTATACTGTTACGAAGAAAATAAAGGCGACGCTCCTCGTTGCTCCACCATTTGGAATGGATGCTGGAAATATTCTTCCTCAGTTTTCAATTATCACATCACTTGAAAAATTAAAGGCTCAAGGTGGAGAGGTTGTTATTTATCATAGTAAAGATGATCCGGTGGTAAATTTTTCTGAGCTTAAGCAGTATCAAGATGCATTACCATCGCTTGATGTTCGTGTGTTTGAAGATCGGGGACACTTTAATATGGAGGAATTCCCGGAGATATTGGAGGACGTTAGAAAATTAATATAAGGTTACTAAGGGGAGTAGGGGTGAAAAAGCTTAAAAGCGAAGCTTTTTGGTCTTTTTGCTCACCTTCACTTTTCTTTTTAGTTATCCACTTGCATATTCTAGACTTTTATAGTACTACGTGTTATAATCAATCCCTATTGACCACTGATTTAGTTACGAACGAGGCAATAAGGGTTACAAACTTCAGTTTCTGCATCCTTTATTAGTAGGGTTTTAAATTAATAAGAAAGCCACAACAGGCATGGGCTAGTTGTGGCGACATTTGTCGTTATGCCAAAAACAACCACGTCTTCTGCGCGTCCGCAAAAAACTTTTGCAAAATACCGCGCACCTCTTACTAAACTCCCTAACCTTGTCGAAAACCAGATTCTTTCATACAAAGACCTTACCGAAAAAGGTATCGTTGAAATTTTTCGTGAATTCTCACCACTTCGTGACTATTCTGAGAAAAAGTTTGACCTTGAATTCATTTCTTTTGAACTTTCTCCAGCAAAGTACGATGAAGTATATGCAAAGGAAAATAAACTCACCTATGAGGCGGCACTACGTGCTCGTGTAAAACTCTCAAATAAAATACTCAACACTGTTAAGGAACAAGAAATCTTCATGGCGGACTTCCCTTTGATGACTATTCACGGGACATTTATCATTAACGGGGTTGAACGTGTGGTTGTTCCTCAGCTTGCCCGATCATTCGGTGTTTTCTTCGACTCTGAAGAAATAAAAGGCAAGCGTTATTTTGGTGCTAAGATTATCCCTTCACGTGGTGTGTGGATTGAGCTTGGAACTGAACCAGATGGTGGTGTCTATGTTCGTGTGGATAAGAAGCGAAAGTTCTCAGCGATTGCACTTCTTCGTGTATTTGGTCTCTCAAGTGATGATCAGATTAAGAATGCATTTAAGGATCATGCTGTTGCTGGCCCTCTTATGGCAACACTTGTTGATCGTGATGAAGTGAAGACAATTCATGATGCGTATATCGAAATCTATAAGCGACTTCGTGATGGAGATCTCGCTACTCCTGAAAATGCTAAGGAGTATATTGATTCAATCATTTCTCCTGAACGATATGACCTTTCTCCTGTTGGACGTTTTCGGTTCAATAAGCGTTTTGGAAAGTCAATTGATCAGAAAGATAAAGAAGCGCAACAGCGAACTCTTTCGAAAGAAGATATGGTAGACATCATTACACACATTATAGAATTAAACCACAATCCTAATGCTATTGAAGATGACATCGACCACCTTGGAAGTCGCCGTGTTCGTTACGTTGGAGAAATGATGGCACAGAAGATTCGTACAGGTATGATGCAAATGAAGCGAAACATCCAAGATAAGATGTCAGTTATCGACACGGATACGACACTTCCTATCGCTATTATTAACCAGCGACCACTTCAGGCTCGTATCAAGGAATTCTTTACGACTAACCAACTCTCACAGTTCATGAACCAAGAGAATCTTCTTGCAGAAGTAGAGCACCTTCGTACTCTTTCAGCGCTTGGCCCAGGAGGTCTTACTCGCGAGAGAGCTGGTTTTGAAGTTCGTGACGTTCATACATCACACTATGGTCGAGTGTGCCCGATTCATACTCCGGAAGGTCCAAACATTGGTCTGATCTTACGTCTTTCTAACTATGCACGAATCAATGATTTCGGTATCATCGAAACTCCATATGTAAAGGTAGTTAAAGGTCTTATCACAAAAGAAATCGTCTACATGAACGCACTTGAGGAAGAGCGTTATGTTATCGCGCATGGTGGAAACGAATTCGGCGATGATAACAAGCTTGTAAAAGCAGAAATTGAAGTTCGTCGTGCTGGTCAGCCAGGTCTTGCTTTACGAGATGAGGTAGAATTTATCGATGTAGCAACGAATCAAGCATTCTCGGTTGCAACTTCTATGATTCCGTTCCTTGAACACGATGAAGCAACTCGAGCACTCATGGGAAGTAATATGCAAAAACAAGCTGTTCCACTTATGTGCCCTGAAGCTCCTCTTGTAGCCACTGGTATGGAAGGTGAGGCTGCAAAGCATATCGGACGTCTTGTTATAGCAGAAGAAGCAGGTGAAGTGAAGTATGTTGATGCGAAAAAAATTACTATTAAGACCGATAAAAAAGAGTTCTCATACGATCTTATTAATTTTGCTCGTACAAACGCCTTTAACCTTTTTCACCAGCGACCTATTGTTTCACTTGGAGATAAGGTCACCAAAGGGCAAGTACTTGCTGATACTGCTACATCTGATAATGGTCAGATCGCGCTTGGTCACAATATCCGTGTTGCGTTTATGGCATGGAATGGTGCGAACTATGAAGATGCAATTATTCTTTCAGAAAGACTTGTTAAGCAGAGTAAGTTCTCTTCAATTCACATTGAAGAATTCGTCTGTAATGTACGTGATACTAAGCTTGGTGCTGAAGTAACGACACATGATATTCCAAACGTTGGTGAGAACAAGCTTAAGAATCTCGATGAAGACGGTATCATTCGAATTGGAGCAGAGATACGACCAGGAGACATTATGGTTGGTAAGATCACACCAAAGGGTGAGACTGAGCTTACTCCAGAAGAGCGTCTTCTTCGCTCTATTTTTGGTGAAAAAGTTCGTGATGTAAAAGATTCATCACTACGACTTGATCATGGAAAGCGTGGGCGTGTTATTGGAGTGAAAGTATTTTCTCGAGAACGAGGGGATAATCTTGAATCAGGAATTATTAAGCGTATTCACATCGAAGTTGCACAAGTACGTAATATTTCTGTTGGTGATAAGTTAGCTGGACGTCATGGTAACAAAGGTGTTATCTCAACAATTCTTCCAGTAGAAGAAATGCCGTTTGATAAAGACGGAACTCCTATTGATATTATTCTTACGCCACTAGGTGTGCCATCACGTATGAACCTCGGACAGATTCTTGAAATGCATCTTGGCCTTGCTGCGGACACTCTTGGATACCAAGCAATCGTGCCATCATTCCAAGGAGCTTCTGATACCGAAATCAAAGAAGAGCTTGTAAAGGCTGGATACGATGCATCAGGTACTGTACAGCTCTATGATGGACGAACAGGTGAAGCATTTAATCAAAAGACGGCTATTGGTGTTATGTATATTATGAAACTTCACCATATGGTTGAAGATAAGATTCACATGCGATCCATCGGCCCTTACTCTCTTATCACTCAGCAACCTCTTGGAGGAAAAGCTCAGGGTGGAGGACAGCGTTTTGGAGAAATGGAAGTATGGGCGCTTCAGGCGTACGGTGCAGCGCACGTATTGCAGGAAATGCTTACCGTGAAATCCGACGACGTCATGGGACGTGCAAAAGTGTACGAGGCAATTGTGAAGGGCGAGAACCAGCCGGAAGCAAATATTCCGGAATCGTTCAACGTGCTCGTGCGCGAATTACAGGGC
>JAYTIW010000082.1:0-3024 GCA_043731575.1 Minisyncoccota bacterium
GAGAAGATGATTCCTATACGCAATATTTCAGGGGACATTAGCGTTACTATGGAATACGGTTTCAGGGGACATTAGGGATTGGAGAAGACTAATTCTTGCAGATTGTCATTTTTAATGGTATAATCCTAAAACTAAATAACTTTTATTTTTATTCTATGAAAGCAGATATCCACCCAACATTTTACGCAAACGCTATCGCCATATGCGCATGCGGAGCAACATACACAGTTGGTTCAACAAAAGAAGCTATTGAAGTGGAAATTTGTGCAACATGCCACCCATTTTACACAGGACTTGAGAAGGTTCTTGATACTACCGGTCGCGTCGACAAATTCAAGAAAAGAATGGCGGCTACAAAGAAGTCATAAACGAGCGAACTACTTCGTCGAGCGCATGTTTTTGTTGGTCGCCGTAGGTCTACTACGTCTTCCACCAAAAATATGCGCTCTTCTCGTATTTCATCTCGTTTCTGACTTCTTTAATCCCGTAGATGCAGGTGTTTCTGGTTTTTGTATTACACTAGTAACTATTGACCACTAACTTTCAAATGGATCTCGAATCTTTTAAATCCAATCCACGCACGATGTATATCGCTCAAGAATATGAGAGGCTTTTGTCTGCTCGAAGTGAAGCAGAAGCTCTTCTTGATGATGGAGACATGAAGGAACTTGCACAAAGTGAGGTTGAGATACTGATTCCACAACTAGAAGCACTTTGGAAGCAAATGGAAGATCAGGCAGAGGCAGCAAAGCAAGCAGAAGAAGCACCGAAGGCTATGATCCTTGAGATTCAAGGTGGAGCAGGAGGTGACGAGTCGTCACTCTTTGCAGCTGAGCTTGCACTTATGTATCAGAACTACGCACAAGAGCGTAATTGGTCTTGGACAAAGCTTGATGAGTCATTGTCTGATGTGGGAGGATATAAAGATGTATCTTTTGAAGTGAAAGGAAAAGGGTGTTACGAGGCTCTTAAGTTTGAGACTGGTGTACATCGTGTACAAAGAATCCCCGAGACTGAAAAGAATGGTCGTGTCCATACTTCCACGGTCACCGTGTCTTCTATGCCAATTCGTCAGGCGACAAAAGTTACCATTCCAGCGAGCGACTTGGAGTTTGAGACATCTCGTTCAGGTGGAGCAGGAGGACAAAACGTGAACAAGGTGGAGACCGCAGTACGTGTGATCCATAAGCCTACAGGTATCGCTATTCGTTGTACTATTGAGCGCTCACAATTAAAAAATAAAGAACGCGCTCTTGAGATGCTTCAAGCCAAGCTCGATCAACTTGCTCAAGAAGAAGACGACAAAAAACATGCTTCTGAAAAAAAGTCACAAGTCGGGACAGGGGACAGAAGTGAAAAAATCCGCACCTACAACTTCCCACAAGACCGTGTGACCGACCACCGCATCCGCGAAAGTTGGCACGGCTTACCAAAAATTATGATCGGTAACATGGGGCCAATCGTCGAAGCGCTTCAGAACTTTGACCCCACTTCATCTGTTGGTTCCGCGGGGCAAGCCGGCGAATTCAGCGATAGTAGCGACGAAGAATAATAGCTTACTAAAAAGACGTAACCTAAGGTATACTTTTTACTTGGAAACAAAAAATAACGAAACAGAAATCTTTCAAGAAGAAAATGAAGTAAGAGGAGGTGATATTTATGGGAAAATAACAATAGCAGAAAGATTTAAAGGCGACCTTCCTGTTCCTCTTATGTTTTTGGCGTACTTTGGTATGGTTTGTTTGTTTACTGCTATAGTTGCAAATGTGGTACTCATTTTTGTTCATCAAGTTCAGCCACTTAATTATAGGCATACTTCAGTCAGCTGGGTTGATGTTTATATATAATGCTAAAGTTCTGACTAGAACTAAAGAAAATGTTTTTTCAGAAGACCTTTTACCACAGGCTACTGAGCAGTCCTCAAGGCAAGACAAGAAGGGTTTAAGAAAAGTAAACCTATTACTTGTTTTATTCTTAACATTTTTTCTTGTAACACCTATTTTGATATTCTTCCAGATTGGCGCAAAAACGTATCATGGTGTTTATTACCAACAGCATTTGTACGGGTATTCTTTTGTTTTCTGGGTCTTATATTTCCTGTCCTATTTCGATAAGACCAAAAAAGTAGCCCCAACTCTTGGAAAATTTTTAGGTGCCGTAACCGTATCATTTTTGCTTATTTTTAGCGTGCCAAAACTATTCGCATTGCTTGGTTTTATAGGTTTTTTGATTGTCGCGTATGTATTATTTTTAGGAGTATATTTTTTGTATAAAAAAATAATTGTTCCACGTGTATCTTCCTAAGGTATCTACGAAGGAAAGACCTCCGGAGTTTACGGAGGTCTTTCCTTCGTGTAATTGGAAGGTTACTACTTCTTGTCGTAGATGTCGTGATCACCAACCTTAAGAAGGCCAACTTCATCTTTTGAGATGTATTCAAAAACTATTCGATGAGAGTAATTTACAGAAAAGCTATACTTTCCTTCTAGGTGCCCATGAAGTACGTGGACTTTAAGCTTGAGGTGATTCTTTTTGTGTTTGAATAGTTCTATTTTTTCAATAACTTCATCTTGTAGAGTAGGGGTTAGTTTATTATAGTGCTTAATAAAAGCCGGAGAATAAAATATTTTCATGCAGTACTACTTGAACCGCTTTGCAAGCTCTCGTAAATCACCTTGTAGACCTTTGCCTTCTTTAATCTCCCGACTCGCTGCTAGTATTTCTTGTATTTCAAGTTCTTCTCTATACATCCGTAACGCACTACGAACAACCGCGGATTTGTTCTCAGCGTCATGGTTTTTGACTTGGGATTCAATGAACTTTTCAAGCTCTGCATCAATAGAAAGAGTAAGTATGGACATATATAAGTTATATACTTATTAATTTTTAATAAGTAACCTTAGTATACTACCAAGGTCTTTACTTCGCAAGAATTAGTCTTCTCCAATCCCTAATGTCCCCTGAAACCGTATTCCATAGTAACGCTAATGTCCCCTGAAATATTGCGTATAGGAATCATCTTCT
>JAYTIW010000083.1:0-2915 GCA_043731575.1 Minisyncoccota bacterium
TTCTGTTATAAGAGAAACAGAAGAAGAACTTCCTTCACTTGCAAGAATCTTAGAGAACTCTTTCGCATCAACGAAAATAGACGTTGCGGCAGAATGAGAACCATAGTACACAGCAGGAATAAAACCTTCTTTGTTAGTTTCTTTTTTGGCGCGGGGTAGAGTTGTAATAGACATCATAGTTGTGCAATTATACAGCACTTTGGCTATAAAATCAAGGGCTAGACCCATAAGCTACTGCAATGATTCTGAGTATTTTTAAAATTTTTAAACAATACTTACTGCTTATTAATTTTATCAATCAACCCATACACCTTCGAGGTTTCTACTAACATTTTACTATACGAAAAATTTTGCGCCACGTGTGCGTGGAGCGACTGCCCAAGACTTTTGGCAAACTTTCTGTTAGTAACCACACGCCTTAGTTCTTCTGTAAGCCGAGGAACATCCTTTGGTATAACTAAAAGCCCGGTCTCTTCATGACGAATGACTTCTGGTATTCCTCCTGTGATACTTGAGACAACAGGGAGCATTGCTCTCCCTGCTTCAATAAGAGTATATGGCAAACCTTCTTTTATCGAAGGAAGGAGAAAGATGTCATGATTAGCCCAATCAGTATGAGAAGGTGGTCCTGACCCCCGAAGCGTCACGACATGCCCTAACCCTTTCATTGCAATGTACTCTTCTATTTTTTTACGATCATCCCCCTCACCAAAAATCGTATAATGAACATGTAACCCTTCTTTGTGAAGATTGTCAAATGCCTGCAACCCATACAGATATCCTTTATTTGAATGAAGCTCCGCAACCGTTAAGATGTGCGTCTCGCGAGTTTTTGGTATTGTTCTTTCCCATTTTCCATCAAAAATAATTCCTGGATAAATAGTTGTTACTTTCTTTCGTATAAAAAACATTCGTCCAAGGTCATGTTCATCTTGCTTACTTACCGCTATCACTTTATGAGCAAAGAGGCACGTGATCCACGTAAAAAAATAAAATAAAGCCTTGACTGGTCTTCTACGGTCTTCTCGAAATGGTGCACCATGCACCGTAAAAACCACCATCTTTATGTTAAGCATTCTTCCTAAAAAGGATCCCAGCCCGCCTGCTTTTGAACTATTAACATGAAGAATATCTGGTTTTTCTTTCTTAAGTAATTTGAAAATACTATAGGAGCTACGTAATTCTTTAATGACGTTAATATCACGTACTAAAGAATCTAGCGAAATAGTTCTTATCTGTGACTCTTGTAGTTTACGAGCTAGCTCTCCATCCCCACCAAAAGCAACTGTGACATCGTGACTTTTACTAGAGAAAGCGACAGCTAAGTCATAGACATACTTCTGGGCACCTCCCCAATTTGACTTTGTTACGAGGTATAGTATTTTCATACGAAGATTGCTATGATTATAGTATAGCAAGACTCATATGATTATACGACATACTCCGGGACGCCTAATACTTTTTATCGCGGACTGCTTAATTCTTTTTGCCTCACTGTATCTAGCTATTTCTCTAAGATACCAAAATGCGCTCTCACTTCCGGAATTCCTTTCTTTTGTAGGACCTTTTACCGTTGTTATTGTTGTCTCTGTTTCAATCTTTTACGGATATGGACTCTATGACAAACCAACTCTGAGACTTATTCGAGAACTCAACAAAATAATTCTCACAAGTCAAATACTTGTAATAGTATGTGCAACAATACTATTCTACTCTCTTCCGGTTCTTGGAATAGCCCCAAAAACAATTCTTCTTCTCTATGTTACGATCTCATCTATTCTCATGAGTATTTGGCGTAGATATGCGTTCTCACTTGTTCTTCATTACAGAAAACAAAAAAGTATTATCATTGGGAGTGGGGAAACATTCCATAAACTTGTTGATGAACTAAGTCGTAACCCACATATTGGCATCACACTCCTTTCTGTTGTTGACGTTGATACCTACGACATGCACAAGCTTCATGGAGTGCTTGAGACCATCAAACCAAACTCAATCATTATCGACATGCGTGACGAACGTATAAAACCACTCTTTGACGCTGTCTATATAGAGCTTTTCAATGGTGCGGTCGTACTTGATATTGTTGACGTCTACGAAGACGTTTTTGACATGGTGCCGCTTGATCTGATCAATCAAGACTGGATCTTCAGGTCTATCAACGTATCCAGGAGGTACGACGGGCTGAAGCGTTTTACGGACATATTGTTTGCTTCTCCTGCTGCTGTGCTAGCTTTAATTTTTGTATTTCCATTTGTATACTTTGCTATCAAGATTGAAGATAGAGGACCAGTATTGTATAGTCACCTTCGTATAGGAAAGCACAGTAAGCCATTTCGTGTCTATAAATTTAGATCAATGGAAAATATCCCAACAAATGAAGTAAAAGAAACCAAACGAGTCACAAAAGTTGGGTCATTTCTTAGAAAGACACGTATTGATGAGTTACCACAACTATGGAATGTACTTCGTGGGGATGTTTCCTTGATTGGCCCTCGCCCTGAGACACCGAGCCTTGTTTTAGAATATGCAAAAACAGTGCCGTTTTATAATGTGCGTCACATTGTACGCCCAGGACTCTCTGGTTGGGCACAAACACAACAGCATGAGGCTCCAAAGTTTGGTATTGATGTCAAGCAGACAAAAACAAAACTTGCCTACGATATGTACTACCTTGAACACAGCAGTCTCTTAACTGACTTTTCAATTATTCTCCGCACCATTAAGGTACTTATGAGTAAAAGTGGAGTGTAGGTGAGCAGTCAATAACTCTTAGCCTGTAGCTTTGGATGTAAGAGATCATGGAGGTATACTAGCACCCATCTCAAATTAAACTAAAAGAATACAAGACATTTTCTCAAAGAGAAAATGTCTACACCTCATCTAAGGGTATATTTTTGGTAAAAACATGAAAA
>JAYTIW010000084.1:0-7028 GCA_043731575.1 Minisyncoccota bacterium
AATTTTATCTGCCAAACTTTTTAAATTAGAACAAGAAAAAAGAAAAGCAGAAGTAGAAGGACGTCAAATTAGTAAGACTACAGAAATAGAATGGGGGAATCAGATACGTTCGTATGTACTTCATCCGTACAAGATGGTTAAGGATCATAGAACTGACGTAGAAAGTAGTGATGTAGAAGGAGTGTTGGAGAAAGGAAAAATAGAAGCCTTTTTGGAAGCAGGGAAGAGGTTGTAAGAAATTCTTCGTTAGGAGGTTAGGGGTAAGGGTTCAAGATAAGGGTGGCCTTTGGCTCCATGTATCCTGAAATTGCATTGTTTATAACAAATTACGAGTTTAATTATTTCCCTCCAAGTTACCAACACCTACTCTCTAAAATTTGCCCCTTGTCTCGTGCTATAATATAACCATGCTTTACTTTGACAGAGTGTCTAAGGAATATGAAAATGGTAATAAAGTCTTATGTGATATCTCGCTCACTATCAATAAAGGTGAGCTCGTTTCTGTGGTAGGACACTCAGGAGCTGGGAAGACAACTCTTATTAAGATGCTTCTTGCAGAGGAGGCTCCAACGGAAGGGGTCGTGTCTTTTAACTCTGACGACATTCATCTTCTTCGCGGGAAAGATATGACCAACTATAGACGTAAGGTTGGTGTGGTTTTTCAAGATTTCAGACTTATCCCTAACAAGACTGCGTATGAGAATGTTGCTTTCGCAATGGAGGCTGCAGGACGTCACGATGATGAGATTTCTGAAGATGTTCCCCATGTGCTTGACCTCGTAGACCTTAAAGACAAGATGCACCACTTTCCACACCAACTCTCCGGTGGTGAACAACAGCGTGTCGCTATTGCTCGGGCTATCATTAACCGTCCTGAGATTATTATTGCAGATGAACCAACTGGGAACCTTGATCCACTTAACACGTACGATATTGTTCAAATTCTAAAGAAGATTAACGATCTTGGAACAACGGTAATTCTTACAACTCACAACAAAGGGATTGTAGATAACCTAGGTCGACGTGTTATTACGATGGAAAATGGTAGAGTGACACGTGATCAAAAGTCAGGTAAGTTCACCATGTAACCGAATAATAATTGAAAACATTTTTTGTATGAAAACAGTACTCTGGAAAAGAACAATACTAGCAGGACTCCGTGGGTTCTATCGTAATAGAACGGTGTCACTTTCGTCTATTTTTATTTTAACGATTACACTTTCTATTGTTACGTCTTTTTACCTTCTTGTTGCAGTATTCAATTATACACTCGAACAAGTTAAAGAGAAGGTTGATGTGCGAGTGTACTTCACAACGGATGCGACAGAACAACAGGCTATTGATATAAAAGCGAAGTTACTCGGATTAAATGATGTGAAGTCAGTCACCTACACATCACGTGAGCAAGCACTTATAGATTTTAAGAAAAAACATGTTGGGGATCAACTTACCTTACAAGCACTCGACGAGCTTGGGAACAATCCATTTGGAGCATCACTTTCTGTGATTGCAAAAGACACTTCACGGTATGAAGCTATTGCAGACCAGTTAAGTGATGGCTCTGGGTTACTTGGAGATAGTAAAGGAATTGTCGATAAAGTAAATTACTATCAGATTAAAGATAGTATTGATAAGTTAAATAGTATTATCGGATGGACGAATACCGTTGGCTTTTGGCTCTCTATTATTTTTGTGCTGATGAGCTGCATGATTGTGTATAATACTATTCGTCTTGCAATCTTCGTTTATCGTGATGAGATTGCGGTGATGAAGTTAGTGGGGGCGTCGAATATGTTTATTCGTGGGCCATTTATTGTAGAGTCACTTTTATACGCTATCGTCGCAACGATTATTACAACGATTATATTTTTCCCAGCGACTATTTGGGTTACACAAAAGACAGTATTCTTTTTTGAAGGGCTTAACATCAACGCATTTTATACAGCACACTTTATCGAGTTGACGCTCACACTACTTGCTTTCGGGTCAGTACTTACCGTCATGTCATCCTTCCTAGCTGTCCGTAAATATTTAAAAGTTTAAACGCGAAAAACTATCCCATCTTCGTTGTTGCAACTGCATTTTTCTCAGTCAACGTACTACTCGTACGTCTCCTTCAAAAAATTTGTTGCGCCCAGAATCTGGAACAGTTTTTCGCGTTTAAAAATTCTGTGCACATATATAAAGAAAAAACCAGCCACTAAAGAATTAGGGCTGGTGGACTATCTATTTCAGTGACTTACGTTGTCCAAAGTAAGTTCACATGGGTCTTGGTGCAATCTACCCACCAGAGGATCTGTCTGCACGCTACTGAAAGAAATTAGTAGCCCTCATTAGTATATACACTATTACATATTAATTTGTTTGTCAAGTCTTCCTGATTTCTCTCTTTCCGCTTACACTGCAATGTATTGCATCCAAGCTAATGGCTACAGGCTAAAAGCTAAAGGCTATCTTATATGCTCCAATCCACAGCTCTCTCCATTCTTAAACTCGGGCACACCACATTTCTCACTGGAGCTGCGGGGTCGGGTAAGAGTTACGCACTTCGTGAGTACATCGTCTATCTTAAACGTCATGGTATACGTTACGCAGTGACAGCCTCTACAGGTATTGCGTCCACCCACATTAGTGGAGTAACCATTCATTCATGGAGTGGTATTGGTATTAAGCAAAAGCTATTTGCATATGACTTAGACACACTTGAGGAAAAACAAAATCTCTACAAGAGATGGAATGAAACACAAGTGCTTATTATTGACGAAGTATCGATGTTACATGCATCATTTGTGGATATGCTCGATAAAGTAGGGAAGCATATGAGAAGAAGTGATAAGCCATTTGGAGGTCTCCAAGTTATTTTCACAGGAGACTTCTTTCAACTTCCACCTGTCGTACGTCATGGAGATGAATATGAGAATAAAGAAGTGTTCGCTTTTACTTCACAAGCCTGGAAGGAAGCCAAGCCTGTCGTATGTTATCTTACAGAACAGTTTAGACAAGATGATGATAAGCTCACTTCTATTTTAAATGCTATACGAAGCGGTGAAGTGGAAGAAGACCACTATGAAATGTTACGCGATGCACACGAGAAAGCACATACCGAAGATCATATAAAATTATATACACATAATGAAAACGTGGACGAAATTAATATGCAAGCATTTAAAAAAATGCCAGGGGAGGTGAGGTCATACACTATGATCACAAAAGGAAAAGCACAACTCCTTGCATCGCTTAAAAATAATTGTCTTGCAGAAGAAATTCTACAGCTTAAAGTGGGGGCAAAAGTTATTTGTATTAAAAATGCACAAGATAGAAGTTATGTGAATGGCTCCATGGGTATCGTGAGTAACTTTGATAACGAAGGTGCTCCCGTTATCGAACTTGTAAATGGTAAAAAAATAACAGTTAAGGCTGATTCATGGAAGATAGAAGAAGATGGCAAGGTGCGTGCTGAACTACAGCAACTACCAATCAAGCTCGCATGGGCTATCACCGTGCATAAGAGTCAGGGGATGACACTCGACAGGGCGGAGATAGATCTCTCTCGAAGCTTCGCATCCGGTCAAGGGTATGTGGCGCTTTCTCGTTTGAAGTCTCTTGAAGGGCTTCATCTTAAAGGATTCAACCCACAAGCACTCATGATTGCAGAGCAGGTTCGCGAGGCTGATGGTGTGTTTCGTGCGAGAAGTACCCAAGCTGAAAATGCTATCGTAAAATACAGTGAAGGAGAACTTACGAAGCTTCATGAGAAGTTCTTGACAGAGCGTGGTGGGTCAGTCATTGAGCTTGATGAAGTGGAGGCAGAAGAAATGGAAGTAAAAGTACCTTCACATGAAAAAACAAAAGAAATGCTTCTCTCCGGTATGAGTATTCTTGAGATAGCGGAAACTCGGTCATTTTCTGTCGATACAATTATTGGACATATTGAAAAACTACTTGAACTTAAGGAAGAAGTTAAACTTGCCCACACACTTCCTCCAAAGAAGATTGTTATAACCGTTAAAAAAGCATTTAAGGAATTAGACACTAGAAAACTTACACCAGTCTATGAGCATCTGAAAGGGAAATACTCGTATCAAGATATTAGAATTGTACGAGCTACTTTGTAAAGAGCGGTGCACTCTCTCTAATAGTCTTCTTTCAGATTTTGAAAGAAGACTATTTCTTTTCTTCATCTAAAAGCTTTACTACAAGGAGTGTTACTTTATAGTCGCTTGGTTTTGTTTCTTTTTTGCTATTTTTCGTTGGAGTAACATCAGTTATGGTAATAGTGTAATCACCAAAACGAATTGGCTTATCTAACGAGAGTTCAGTTGCTTTTGTTTCCAAGGGGAACCTTAGTGTTATTTTAACGTCAACAGTTCCTTTTTGAATGCATTGTACATCTAGTGGGCAACGACTATCTTGTATAATAGATTCTAACGTGACGATTGCTCCTAGTATTTCTTTGGTTTCACCAACAGAAAGAATTGTGGAGGTGGAGTCTTCTTTCTTCATAGAAGGTGTTGGGTTGGTCACACTAGGAACGCTAGGTACTGCTGTGTGCTGATTTTTGTAATAGCTATACGAAATAACGATGATGATACACCAGATGAGAATAACAATAAAGCCTTTTTTACTTGTGTGCATATAGATAAGTATACAGGATGTTTGTAAAAAAATTAGGAGTTTCTGCTTTCGACAGTTCTTCTTCCAAAATGAAACTTGTTCCAGATTCTTTCGTGGAAGTAGTAAATAAAGAGACTAATGAAATTAGAAAGAACAACAATACCAGCCGTCAGTTCAATTTTTCTTGTTAGAGCATAGATAAGCACTGTGTCAGCAATGATGCTTAGCACTCTATAACTAATAGCTTTTGCAATTGATCGGGTGTGTTTTTCATGATAGGGCATCATGTGAGTATACCATTCGTACAGTGATATACTTGTGAGTATGAAGATTATTGTTCACACAAATGGAGAACGAGGAAAAGGGGAATATGGGTGGCTTTCTACATGGTATAGTTTTAGTTTTAGCAACTGGTACAACAAGAATAAGATGGGATTTGGAGCACTTCGTGTACTTAAAGATGATGTGATAGCAGGTGGGCAAGGTTTCTCGACTCATGATCATCAAGACATGGAGATTATTACTATTGTGATGCATGGTGCGATACGTCATGCCGATAGCATGGGTAATGAGTATGTGGTGAATGAAGGGGACGTGCAGGTGATGTCCGCAGGGACTGGGGTTATGCATTCAGAACACAATAACAGTGACACTGTAGCACTTGAACTTTTTCAATTGTGGATAGAGCCAAAAGAGAAGGCGATTACACCGAGGTATGATCAAAGGAATTTTAATTTTAAGGAAGTGAAGAATGACTTTGTTCAATTAGTGGGAAAAGAAACTCTCACAATTAATCAAGACGCATATATTTTTTATGGGGCGTTAGATGCTGGAGCATCTTTAAAGTATTCCTTACATAACAGTTTTTTCGGGGTCTATATTCTTGTAATAGAAGGATCTCTTACAGTTATAGATGAGAAGTTAGAAAAAAGGGATGCTATCGGAATATCTGACGTTGATTATGTAGAAATTACAGGAAACAATTCTGCAACATTTTTGGTAATTGAAGTACCGATGGAGGTATAGACTTACCTCAAAATGTGAAGATTTGCTATATCGAATCGCGATCACTCCCAGTGATAGGGATTTCTTCACCAGGGTAGGGTATTTTGGTAAAAGATGTTAATAAGGAACTACTAATCTCTAAAACTTTAGTTCATGTTGTTCCTAATTAAGTATACAAAAAAGCCTCCAAATTCTTACCCTTACGAAAGCCAAGTAGTTGACTTTCTGTACCCCAAGCAACACGAAGCGTAAGAATGCTTCGTGTACGATGAAAATGTGTTGCGGGGAGTTATGTACGATATCCGAACGATTTTAGTTTGTGAAATGTTGTATATTTAAGACATGTGGTACCATTGATAGATAAGTATGACCGCCAGTATTCCAAGAAGAATAAAAGGACTTAAGATATTAGTTGATAAATACTTTCATCTTGAAAAAAGAGCTCTCATTGAAAAACACACAGAACTACTTCGGGTTTTTGATATTAGAGGTTCTAAACATTTAAAGCATCATCATAAAAATGTAAGAGTTTATATTTCTAGAAAAGCTCTGAAGCATTGTATTGAAAGAAGAAAGGAAGATTTGAGTAAGCATCATTCATCAGAACAAGTGAAAGAAAGTGTCTACTTTGCGATAGAGCACTTCCAAGAAACAATTATTGATTTTGATAGTTACACATTTGAACCACCACTCAAACACTTTTATGTAAAAGATTATTCCCATGTTGGTAAACCATCTTTAAGAGTATTGTTAGAAATGAAAGAAGAAAGACTTGAGATAGTCTCTATACATTTTCATAAAAACAAGAAGAAATAAAAACACCACCCATAAGGTGGCGTTCTTAATATAGCTCGGAGCGACGGCAGACACCCGAAGGTGTCATTTCGCTCATGAGTACATCATTTGATAGATGTCCGCAGCAAGCCGATAGTATTTTCTGTCGTCAAGCTATAAGTACATACTACAGTATGTACATTTTGTATGCAAGTAGAAGAGTTGTCTACCTCTCAATGACACCCAAATGAATTCCCGTTCTAACAGAGAAAGACACCAAACTATAAGGAAAGGTGCCTTTCTCCTGTGAACGCGTAGGATATCAGTGTATGACCATAGATATGAACGACAACCACATCACAAGTATCTCACAAATACAGGAAGTGTTAAAAGCAACAGGAGGGTTTATGTTTAAAGCACAAGATACCGTAGAAAAGAAATACGAATGGGTTGGAAGGACATTAGGGAGGTTACAGTATGTGCGATTATCAAAGAAAGACAAGGGAATAGTAAAAAGGTATCTCATACAGATAACACATTAGACCTCTTTCAAAAGTCCCCCTCCCACTATACACTTAGTGTATGTACACTAAAATAATCAAACTCAACGATGAGAAGTTTAGAAGAAAGACAGG
>JAYTIW010000085.1:0-6882 GCA_043731575.1 Minisyncoccota bacterium
AGCTATTTATCAAGGAGCAGACAATCCTATACATGGGGTTATTTTTTTAGACATCGGTTCACATAGTGAGTTGTATTCGTAGATGCTAAACTACATAGAACTTAGACAATTGGATGAGATTCGCGAAGAAACAATGATTTTTAAGGAGATGTACGAATGGTACATTGACGCAAAAATCAGCCGTTTCGACAAAGAAGCTCGCCAAGTGGGTAAGTTCTATAAATATGAAAAACATCGTAACTATTGGTGGGGGGACAGGGAGTTATACGATTCTTTCGGGACTTAAAGAGTTGCCTGACGTTATGCTTACTGCACTTGTGTCGATGGCAGATGACGGTGGTTCAACTGGTGTGCTTCGAGATGAGCTTGGAGTGCTACCACCAGGGGACGTGAGGCAGTGCTTGATTGCACTTAGCGAGCATACGGATGTCGTACGTACGCTTATGGGGTACAGATTCTCTGAGGGGAAACTCGCAGGGCATTCATTCGGTAATATTTTCTTGGCAGCACTTGAGAAAGTGACAGGAGACTTTGCAGCTGGGGTAGAGGTCGCATCTGAGATTTTGAAAGTAAAAGGAAGGGTTATTCCTGTCACCAAGGAAAAAGCAGAACTTTTCATTTGTCTTTCTGACGATACATGTATTAGTGGTGAAAATAATATTAACCATGCAGACCTTCAGACTGTAGGTATTGCTGATATCAGATACAAAGATGAGGTGAAACTTAACCCACACGCAAAGGAGGCGATGATGAGGGCTGACATTATCGTTCTTGGGCCTGGAAATTATTATTGTTCAGTAGTACCCAATCTTCTTGTAGAGGGTTTTGTGGAGGTGGTCAAAGCAACGAAGGCAAGAATTGTTTTCCCAGTGAACCTTACTAATAAGCACGGACACACACTTAATTGGAAGGTAAGCGACTATATTAAGGATGTTGAAAAGTATTTAGGGCGAAGTATTGACTTGGTGCTTGTAAACGATGAGTTGCCTACAGAAGAACAAATTAAGCAATACGAAATGGAAGAAGGAGATGGTGTTCTTACAAAGGACGACATGTCGGATGATCCTCGGATTATACGTAGTAACCTACTTTCGCATGCGATTATTAAGTACGATGTATCTGATGTGACACGGAATCTAAGAAGTTTTATTCGTCATGACAAAGATAAACTTGCCGAAGTAATCGCAAAAGTTATATGAAATTAATTTTAGATTTTGATGATGTTCTTTTTAAGGCGGGAGACTTGAAAGAAGTTATCTTTAACACACTGGCGTCATATGGACTCGAGAACGTTCGAGAGTTTTATGATATGGCAAGAAAAAGTGGTGAACCTTTTTCATTGAGGAGATTTTTGTATCATGTGTGTGATTATAAAAAAGCTGAGGGGATGCACCCTCTTGTAGATGTTGATATGATTTATGAAGAAATCATGAGAGTCTGCCCATATCTTGGCAATCAAGAGCTTGCTCTACTTGTGAAAAGTGTAGGGAAAGATAACTGTTATATTGTGACAAATGGAGATGAAGAATTCCAGAGAGATAAGATACGACGTGCAGGAATGGATACTCTTGTACAAGAGGTTTATGTAGTCCCTGGTGGTAAAAAAGAAAAAATCGCAGAAATCTGTAAAGCATTTCCACTCGAAGAAGTTATTTTCACAGATGATAAGAATAAGTTTTTTATTGAGCTTAATCTGGAAGAATGTCGTAATTTGAAGACAGTTATCTATAATGAGAATGGGCTAGAAAATTTGAAAGCAGAGATAGAGGCGAGTAGACAACAGGAACAGAATGGAGAAAAAGAAGTGCATAAGCAAGTGCCTATAGGTCCGAGGGTTAGGTAGTTGATCAAACGCCATGAAAGCTTCAAAAATTAAAATGTTAAAACATCATGGGCTTTTTTTAAAAGATACACATGGTAAAAAGCATTCACAAGTGCACTTCGAGATACGTGCTTTATTCCAGGCAATTTGTGGAACTGAAAACTTTCAACCAGATCTAACTCCAGATGATTTGCAAAAGTATCGAGAGAGTGTCACTCGACTTGACTATCACTTTGGGACAGTGCTAAACGAGTTTATTTTTCTTTTAGATTTATTTCAGTACAATCTAACTCTTTTTGAAATAGAATTAAATAAAGAAAGTTATAGTTTTCATACAGTCGATCTGAGTAATAAAACAGCAAGTGTTGCAGCTAAATCAATTCTGGTAACCCTTGGGGTTTTATTAGATGATATAGCAAAACTTGTACATATTGTTTATAAAAGTAAAATTCTAGATAATAATAATTCACCGTTTAGAGATGTTAAAAAGTCTGTCACTAATAGGGACAAAGCTTATGGTGTGGACTTGGGTATCCTTTTAAAAGATCTTGAAAAAGAATCATCCTGGTATCACATTAACTTCGAGTATGGTTTAGGTCTTAGGCAGAGGTTCGTTCACTATGAGGATACTTTGACTTTTAGAGGTTCAAAAATAAATGGAATTTGGAAAGCTCGCTGCTCTGTGACGAGTCTTTATCCAGAAGAAGGCTCGGTAAATCATATTGACTATGTTGAACATCTAAGAAAAACCATGTATGGACTATGTGACTTTTTGGATAAGTTATACGAAATATTATACAAAAAGTTACAAAGTAGATGCGATAATTGGCCGGCAGTTGACTTGCAGTATAAATATGGGAGGTATGTAAATCTACCAACTTTTATGACAGAATTTAGAGAAGATGGAAGAGAGGGCTCTAGAAAATATCTTGATGAAGATTACTGTTACCTCCCTTTATCAGAGAGTATTTAAACCTTAACTTCATCATAGTATTAGTTTCTTTCTCCGCCACTTGTTTATATTGTAAAGTCTTCTGTGGTTGCCAAGAATTACAAACAATTCTTCATGATGCTGTGGGATATTAGAGGAGAGGGGAGTAGAGTGTGAGAGTAATGTCCGTACTTTTGTAAAACAAGGAGAATAAGCAGATGGTGACCATTTTGCCGGAGCCGGCAAAATGGTCTTTTTAGTTTAAAAGCCCATCTTAACTTTTTGGTGGGAAGTTGTGGGGGATTATAGTAGAATGAAGGGGTAGAAAAGTTACTATTTTGTATATGAACACAAAGATTGAAGAACTTGTAGAGACACTTTTGCACGGAGGTAAAGCTGAGGCTAAGCAAGCAAAAGACGCGCTTAAAAAAGAAATCGAGAAGGGGTTGAATCCAAATTGGAAGTCTAAAGAACAGCGAAAAAAAGATAGGGAGACTTTTAAGAAAACAGTACTTCAGATTTATGAAAAACTTTTTAATGAGTATGATGCTCTAAAAAATCACAACAAGAGCTCTGTACTAAGTATGATGAGTCACTCATTATTTTATTATGAAGATAGTAGTGACTACTTTGAAAGATTTTTAAGCTATGTGCGTGAAGCATTGAAAGAAACATCAGACGGCGCTCTTCGTCAGATTGCGGTGAAAACTACTTCTAACACTCACGCAATCTCTACGATTGATCGCTCACCTGGGAGAAAGACTTCATTTAAAAAGTACGAAGATGTTGCGCTACAACATGTTACTGAGATATTTGATACATTAGAAACAATAATTGGAAAAGATGAACGTGAGTTTCCTTTGACAGTTGAAGATATGAAGCCGTCTGTGGTGAAAAGTCATTTACTCTATATATTCGACTTCGACAAGTTCGACGCATTGTCGTATCTTAGTGGGATGTACGAAGAGGATGAGTTTTTCTCAGATAATGAGAGCTACATCAGGTGGAAAGATTTTTATACAAAGTTACTAACAACACACCCACACATAAAAAAGTTTATAAAAAATGTGCCACGGTACGATCTCCACAAACATGAAGATTATTATATGGATGAGTACGGTAGTGGAGAGATTTCTAAAATGGTACAAGATATTTTAGAATGTCCTCGTCCAGAAGGTATTTTGAGTGCAGACTTTTTTAGTGGAGGAGATGGAGAAGAGTTCACGTTAGGTGGCTTTTCTGCTCCAGGAGATTCTTATTTTGAGATTCTTGAACTTGTGGGGGACGTTGATAATCAAGAAGATTTGTTTGAGATATTCAACACACTATATCTTCATGCATGGCAGGCTCCAGTCTCTCAGATGTATTGGTATGACCTTGTTAACTTTGTCCTTAATAGACACGCTGATAAAAAATTATATCTAAAAATTCTAGAAGAAGAGATCAAGAAACTTTCTTCGAAAGTTGATGTACGACTACCTCTTAATCACGATGGTAAAAATGTTATTCATTATGGGGTTCATGAGGTTCGACCAATTTTTAGAATTTTAGTTGAGTATGCACTATGTCACCATGAGTATGGAGATAAAAAAGTTGCAAAACAGTACTATGAGTTTTTGCTACAATTAAATCCCAATGATAACCAAGGAGTACGGTACTTGTTGGCAGCACTTTATGCGGGCAAACCAGCTTCGTATACGAATGTACTTTTTGATGAGGGGAACAAAAAACAAAATTGGGACAAGCTTGAAAACTTTTTGAGCGAACAAAATGAGAAGCACTATTTTTTTGAAGCACCACAAGAATAAGTTGTATGCACAAACTTCCAAACAAAAATCATGTTGATACGGAAGGGGCGGTTACTGCAATGCTTGACGGCAGTGCGTCGAATGTTTATTTTCTTGATATTGAAAAAGGAGTGGTTCTTTGTTTTATTTCAGACGACGAGACAGACGACTTAGAAAGTATTCGTAAGCAACCAGATAGGTACTTCAAAGTTCCTCGAGTGCCAGAGCTTACTAAAGAAAAATGGATGAGAGAGTTCCTGAAGGAGTTCGTTGTATATGAAGATGTGCCATTTGCTGAAAAATTACTCTCTCTAGAAGGGGACACTTTTTACGTAAATGCACTTTTTGAAATTGGGAAGTCAGAAGATGGATGGATTCATGGTTGGGTACAGTGGTCAAGAGACCATGCATATGAATTACTTGATGAGTGGTTCGCCACGTTGCCTATTGAAATTATTGATGAGTGGGAAGGATGCGAGGATTGTGCTATTTGTAGAGCAATGTCTTCTGGGGAGGATTCTAGAGAGGGTCTTTCAAAAGCTTTTAGCGAGCAGGACTTTATGAATAAGGTTGAAGAAGTTCTAAAACCGAAGAAGCTTTTATAAGTCATGATGGGGTTTAGAAAAAGAGAAGTCTGTTTTTGAGACGGACTTTGCGTAGGCGGCTGGTATTTCGGGTTCTTTTTGTTGCCCTTGAATCTCTCTTAAGGGCAATATTTCCATCAACTTACGGTGAGGTAGTTCATTAGTAATGTAAAAGTTATTAACACTTTTGGATTACATTCTTTACAAAATAGGTTTTTTTCTATATACTCATTGTGTGATAAACAATGAGTATATAGGAATTATTAAGGATCTTCGTATTAAAAATAATCTTTCACAGGAGCAGGTAGCAAATGCTGTAGGGGTATCTAGGCCTACGTACACATTAATTGAATCAGGAAAACAAATTCCTGGTATAGAAGAAACAAAAAAGTTAGCAAGTCTCTATAGTATAGGGGTCGACTCTCTTTTAGCTGGAAGAATTCCAGATATTGAAAAATATAAACACATGATACTTTTATACCTCCGTATGAATGTAACACACAAAAAGGATGGTAAAGTAACGAAGACAAAGCTTGCTAAGCTACTTTATCTTGCAGACTTTGCATGGTTCTATGAACACTCAAAAAGCATGAGTGGTATGCAGTATAGAAAAATTCCTTATGGACCAGTTCCTGATACCTTTTTCCGTGCCATTGATGAGCTTGAAGCATCTGGAAAAGTCATTATAGACCGTAATGATGATGGAGATAAACCTATGTTTCTTATAAGTGAAGCAGAAAGTAATAAAAATGAAAAAATTCACTCTCTGTCAAAAGAAGAACTTGTTTTACTTAAGAAAATAGGAATAAAATGGCAAGATAAAAAAACAAATGAAATTGTAAACTTCACCCATAACCAGTTACCTTATGCACTATGCCGTAATAATGAACTTATTCCGTATGAGCTAATTATTCAAGAAGATCCAGATATGGTTTATTAAAGGAGTATGGAAGTTAATTATTCTGTTATAATTGAATATTTCGCTGAAAGACATTATATAAAAAGTTTTCAGAAAAAATATAAAACGGCATGGGATGAAACCCTTCGTTCTATTATTGAGCAGTTTGAGCGTATTGATAATCTTTTATCTGAGACTGATCGAGCTGAGTTGATAACAGAAATAGATACTATAAAAATAATTAAAACTAGTTTTAGAGTTGCAAGAACAAAAGAGTCGGCAAAGACTTCTGGGAATAGATGTATTGTTCTGGTCGACGAAAAAAAGAAAACAGCTTCTATTCTTTTGGTTTATACTAAAACAGATTTACCTAGTACACATGAAACAGCAGAATGGAAAAAGCTCATTTTGAATAATTATCCAGAATTTAAAAAATACGTATCAGTGAATTAGATATATACTAAAACTATGAAAATCACGATATACACTGATGGTAGTTCAAGAGGGAATCCAGGGCGTGGGGGGTGGGCGGCCGTACTAGTGACAGAGAGTCGAGAGTCGAAAGTAGAAAGTGGCTACGAAAATACCGATGAAGTGATAGAGCTTGGTGGGAGAGAAGATATGACAACGAATAATCGGATGGAACTTATGGGCGCGATTAAGGGATTGCAAGAGGTTGCAGACAACAGACAACAGACAACAGACGATACAAATTTTGATTCAGAAAATCTACAGTCTACAAGCTATAGTCTAAAGTCTGTTGAGGTCTGTACTGATAGTCAATACGTAAAAAAAGGAATGACAGAATGGATAGATGGATGGATCAAGCGAGGTTGGAAAGGGTCAACCAAGAAGCCGGT
>JAYTIW010000086.1:0-2757 GCA_043731575.1 Minisyncoccota bacterium
ACTCTCTTCGTTCTTAGTTATTATGTCAACGTAGGTCACTTAACAAGTATACCGTGGGGAATGTCAAGAAATGTGGGTATTTGTTTTGAGGGGGCTATATTAGGATACATTCAAGAATAGTGGCTAAAAGCTGATATACTACTCTTATGGAATTCAATGTTAAATTAGACAGGTATGAAGGGCCGTACACAATGCTCTTGGAGCTTATAGAAAAAAGAAAACTCTCAATCACTGAAATTACTCTTGTGGATGTTGCTGATGAGTACATTGCCTACATCAAGACACTTGAACAAAAAAATATCGTAGACATCTCACAGTTTATTGTTGTTGCTTCAACACTTATGCTTATGAAAGCAAAGTCACTTCTTCCAGGGGTTGTCTACACCGAAGAAGAAGAGAAGCAAGTCCATGATCTTGAGTATAAACTTGAGCTCTACGCGCTTTTATCAAGTGGTGGAGAAAAGATACGCTCGTTATACGGGAAAAATATTCTTTATGCTCGTCCACACATAAAACCAAAAAATCTGAGTTTTTTTGTCCCAGATTTACGAGTCACTCCAGTATTTTTGCAATCTATCATTTCTTTGACATTAATGTCTTTTATAACTCCGAAAATGTTGGTCAAAGTAGCTGTAGAGCAAGCACTTCGTATTGAAAACGTCATTGAAAGTCTTTTAGAAAGAGTAAAGAATGCCCAATCCCTTAGTCTCCAAAGTATAGCTTCACCAGTTGGTTCAAAAGAAGAACAAAAGAAGGTGCTTATTGTTAACTTTATTGCATTATTAGAACTTCTTCGTATTGGCACACTGCAGGCACAACAGCAAGAAGATGGTGGTGAAATAACTATTTCAACTCCAGTGAGTATTCCGCTTCTCGCGTAAAAACTTGTGGTACACTAATTGATAGTATGCTCGAAAAAGTTATCACACTCCTGTTTCTCTCGGGGGATCCTATTCCTGTGAAAAAACTTGCAGATTTTTTAGTAATCACTAAAGAAGAAGTTTTAGAGAATATTCCGTATGTAAAAAGTAAATTAGAAGAAATAGGACTCACACTTTTAGTAAGTAATGAGGGGATTTCTATTGTCACGAAAACGGAGCAGTCTACTCTTGTTGAAAGTTGGATAAAAGAAGAACTTAAAGGTGAACTTACACCTGCGGCACTTCAAGTGCTTACGCTAGTTGCGTACTTAGGGTATCCAACTCGTGAGCAAATTTCGTACATACGAGGAGTGCAATCTTCACAATCAATTAGAGTGCTTGCGGTTAGAGGTCTTATTAATCGAGTTGGTGAAATTTGCTCTTTGACAACTGAATCACTACAACAATTAGGTATCACAAAAGTTAAAGAACTTCCAGAATATGAAAAAATGCACAAAGATTTATTAGAAAAACTTCAGTCTCGGGAGTTGTAAGGTATAGCGTGTATGAAGCCTGATCCAAAAAATGTGCATATTGATATTTTGATTATCTACGGGATCTCTGTAGGTATTGTTAGTTTATTTTTGGGCACTCAGGTTATTGATCATTATAGAAGTCAACCGAAAAAAGTTGCCTACCCTCAAATTGTTTCTGATCAACGCGTCTTGTTCGATAAGAGTGCTTTTAACGATATCAAAGTACTGGGTAAAGCTTATATTGTTTATAATGTAACTACTCATGAAGTCATTGCCTCTAAAAATGAAAAAGAAGTGCTACCTCTTGCGAGTCTTACAAAAATCATGACTGCGATGAGTTCAACTCTTCATAAAAAGAAAGATGAAAAGATTCTGATCACTCCAAAAAGTATTGAAGATGGATATGATCTTGGATTAAAGAATAAACAGGTATGGAAACTCTCTGAGCTACTTAAGTACATGTTAGTATTTTCTTCAAATGATGGAGCTCAAATAGTTGCAGATAGCTTTGGTGGTAAAGATATTTTTGTGATACAAATGAATAGTGACGCAAAGAATTTTGGTCTTAACCTTATTTTTACTGACCCAGCAGGGAGAGACATTGATGGTAAAATAGGGGGGGAAGGTAGTGCGCTTGAAGTTGCTAAGTTATTTTCAATCGCACGCAAATATATTCCAGAAATTTTAGATGCGACAACTAAAAAAAGAGAGACGGTGACTACGAATTTTGGAAAAATAAGTGGTATCCCAAATACTAATCAAGACATTGAGATGTTGCCAGGAGCTGAAGCTTCAAAAACTGGGTACACTGATATGGCAGGAGGAAACCTAGGGGTCATTGTTGATATTAGTGTAGGTCATCCCGTGGTTATTGTTGTTCTTGGCTCAACTAAAGCGGGTAGGTTTGAGGATATGGAGGTCCTCTACAAAGCTTTGCGAACAAGTCTTATAAAAGAAAAGACTTTAGAGTAAAAGCGGGGTCTTCCCCACCCACTTTCATTGAATGTGATATAATTTAAACTATGTTAGCGCTTGATCCCTTTAAAGTTCTGCTTCCCGCGGTGATTTCATTTCTCATTGGTATAATTATTGCCCCATCAATCGGGCATTTTTTGGTGAGACATAAGCTTTGGAAAAAAAAGAACGTTAAAACAACAATTGACGGAAAGGAAGCCACTATTACTGCAAGTCTTCATAACGACGAAAAAACACCTATTCCTAGAATGGGGGGGTTAGTGGTTGTATTATCCGTATTTGTAACCGCGCTTCTCTTTTGGTCACTTTCAAAAATATATCCATCTGCATTTACTGAAAAACTTGATTTTATTTCCCGTAACCAAACATGGCTTCCACTTTTTGCA
>JAYTIW010000087.1:0-6767 GCA_043731575.1 Minisyncoccota bacterium
AGTCCTCATCACACATCATCTCATGTCGCACTTGTTGGTGGTGGTACAAACCCACGACCAGGGGAGGTGACTCTCGCTCACCATGGGGTACTTTTTTTAGATGAGTTTCCTGAGTTTGATAAGCGAGTTATTGAATCACTTCGTGAACCACTTGAAGAAGGACTCATTACCGTATCTCGCGCTAAAGGGTCATTCACCTTCCCTGCATCCTGCACATTGATTGCTTCCATGAACCCTTGTCCGTGTGGGTATATGGGGAGTAAACAACGACGCTGTGTGTGTAAATCATCTGACATCGATAGATACGCACGAAAGTTGTCTGGCCCTATCATGGATCGTATCGACATGTGGGTACCCGTACTTCACATTGATTATGATATATTATCCAAAGCAGAAGAAGGGGAAGAGAGTACTCTCGTTAGGGAAAGAGTAAAACATGCGCGAGAATTTGCTTGCAACCGTTTCAGATCTCTTGGTAACACAGTACTTTTAAAAAATAAAGACATGGGTGCAAAAGATATTGAAGTTCATGTGAGTCTAGATAAAACATGCACTTTGCTTATGAAAAAACTAGCGACATCTCAAATGCTTTCTCCACGAGCATACCATCGCGTGCTCAGGCTTGCTCGTACTATTGCTGACTATCGAGGAGGGGAGAACGTGAGCGAGGTAGACATCTTAGAAGCGTTTCAATATAGGCCGAAGTTGTATCAAGACAGACTGTAGGTGCAGACTTTAGCCAGTAGACTGTAGCTACTACAAAGACCACCTTCAGTGGTCTTTGTGTGTTTATATCTGTACTTGCATCTGTATTTAAAGCTACAGTCTACTGGCTAAAGTCTGTGGTCTGTTAGAGTGGATTTTAAAATCCTTTTTAAATTACTTTAGATACGAGGAGTCTAGGAATTTTCTGAAGAAGACGTAGTAAACCTACGGCGACTGAAGAAAATTCCGTAACGACAAAGTAGATGAAGTAATTTAAAAAGGATTTTTTGCACCACGAACTTCGAAGTGGAGGTGAGGTCCAGTAGATTTACCAGTATTACCAACCTCTCCGATTGTTTGACCTTGCGTAACTGTCTGACCTTGCGTAACATACACTTCGTTTACGTGAGCATATACCGTCTGAACACCTTTATCATGAGAAATAATAATCATTTTTCCATACCCTCCATTGTATCCACTGTTCCTTGCAACAATAACTCTTCCACTAGCTGCTGCAAAGACAGGTACCCCGATAGATGCTGCAATGTCTATACCATTATGCCCATGAACTCCCTGTGACCTTCTTCCTCCGGCAACAGGTCTCACGAGAAAACCACTTGGGGCAGTGTATGTGTAGGAGTTAAGAATACGAGGTTTACTCGTAGAACTTTTTGGTTTTGTTGGTCGTACAATTTCAATTTCACCATCTGGAACAATAACAGTGGTTCCGACTGCAAGAGATGAGTTTTCAGTAAGCCCATTGTAACTTGCTATGTCTTCCATGGCTGCTTTATATTTCTTTGCGACAGATGTCATTGTGTCACCTTTCTTAACTATATGTTTGATCCCCGTAATAGGGAGAATGATAAGTGTTTCACCTTGTGTAATCGTTTTTGATTTTAAGTTGTTAGCCCACATAATTGTATTAACTGAAACATCAAAAAGTTTTGCAACATCTTGTAGAGTATCTCCTTTTTTTACTTCATACACACTTACAATATCTGTTGTAGGAAAATCAATATCTTCTGTTGATACTCGAAGAGGTCCAGACACCGCCTGTAGCGAGTCTTGTTCTTGGTTTTGTTCAGCTCCATTTGTAGAAGAGCCATCAACAACCACAGGCTTAAAAAGTGTCATAGTCTGAGATGTTGCAAGTGTTTTTTCGTCAACAATCTTTTCTTCTGCAAAAATGGATGCAAACTTGCCAGTTATGGTACTAAAAGTTCCCGCTCGTACAAGAGAAGGATTAATCATCCCTAACACACAGATGACAATAATAATGATATGAGACACTGATGACCAGTGATTATTTTTAGCTACTACTATACGTGGTAAGAATTAGAAACGTTGGCTTTTGGAATATATACGAAGAGGAAGTGGGCAGAAACTCTACACGACTTTTATAACATAATTGTCAAGAGTTCCTCTTCGTGTGTGCTTATTAATAGTATCAGAATTACCACATAAGTACAAGAAAAAACTTATAAATTATGTGTGGAGAAGTAGGCTAAAAGTCTTGTAATATAAAGTATACTGGGATAAGCTATGACAGAACCAACTGATCCAAAGAGTGGGGATGGGCAAACTTCACGACACAACCATAATAATGCTGGGGAGTTTTCGCCAACACCCGTGAAGCCAGTTATAAAAATATCCGTAGATGGGGTCAAACACCCTAAAACACCTGCAGATAAAGAGAAAACTGAATTTATTATAGCTCTTTCTACTAAAATAATGGTCGGCTACGGTTTTGAGAAGGGAAGAGTTGAGTCACTTTTAAATAGTGCCAACTTCGAAACACTCGCCTTAAACACACAAAAAACACAACGTCAAAAAATAGAAAAAGACTTAGCTACTTTTTACCAAGAAACACAAGATGTGTTGGCTGGTAAGATACTACTCAATGACTATTTTACTGAACTTACTATTTTTGAAACAAAACTGACTAATCTGCAAAAAAATAGTAACGACCTTGAGGATGTACTGTTACGCAATGCAACTCAAAAAAATGAAGAGTATAAACCTTTTATTCCATGTATTGAGCAACTCAAGGAACTTGAGCAAAGAATAAGCAATGAAGCGCTAGAAAATAAAGATATTCTTGCTCTATATAATTCTCTTTCATGGCTTTCTGGTGCATTTGATCCCTTAACATTTAAAAAAAAAGCTTCTGTTGATGAATCTGTAGCTTCACTTAATAAGCTAGAAACGCTCATTAACAAACTTGAAACAAGCGAAACATTACTAAAACACAAAACACCAGAACAACAAGGGAGTATTTTGGAAGAGCTTACCAACCAAGCATTACAAGCAATAACAGAAGCAGAAGAATATAAAAAAACAACAAAAGGATCACAAGTTGAAAAAAAAATTAGTAAGAAAATTCAAAATCTTAAGAATAAACTCTCGAAAGAAAATAAGGATGATGTAGAACTTATTAATAGTCTTATCCGTAAACTTACTGAAGTAATAGAAGAAGCAAAGCAGGGACCTAAGCCACCACGAGACGAGTTCGCAAATATTTATGGGAGTGAAGAATCAAAAAAACTAATCAGTCAGATAAAACTTAAAACACCTCCTCTTTCTGTTGACAACCAAGCACCTCCTGGTGCAACTACACCCCAACAACAACCTGTAACGAGTACTCAGGCAATTCCTGCAATACCACAAAACCAAGCAGCACAACCAAAACCTCTACAGCCTCTCCCAAGTAGCATACAGCCGGCACCATCTATACAAATAAGTCCACAAACACACACTCCTTCTAGTATTCCTACGCAACAGACACCGAATGAACCAAGTACACCTAACCAAACAGAAAACAAGAGAGCTCCTGGAAATATTAATCTTCCTAAAATAAGTCTTAATAAAAATACTAAAGACAATGAGAATAAGTACAAAATTAAAATTGAGGGAAAATGGGAAACCGTACCTGAGGTACACTGGGGGACTCTTAATCGGTATAAAGAAGTTTTTGATAATGAGAATTACAGTGAGAAAAACTTTTCTCGTGCCATCGCTCTTAAAGATACTGTTTTAGACGCTATCCACGTTGGAAATTTTGAGGAAGCTGACAAACATGCTCGAGCACTCGGCGCTGAACTAAACATCATCGAAGAAAAGTCAGATGAATCAATTGCAGAAGATGCAACAAAAGAAATACCTGCATCAAAAGAGAACAAGTCAGAAAATATCAACGAGAGGAGATCTGCACTAGATAACGTTGAGGAAGAAGACGAAGACCTTAATGCTTACAAGAGGAGAGGTTACTGGAATACGAGAGTTCCTACTATTAGTTTTGATGGAAAAGGGTATTGGAACATAAAGAGGGGTGGTATTTTCGCAAAAATGAATGCAGAGGAGCTTGCGGAGTGGCTTCCTATTAACGAAGCACTAACAGCATACAGTAATTTTATAAACTCATCAGATCAAGCATATAGCTTCCCTGCCGTTGTACAACTAAAAAATGAACTCTTAGACGCACTACAAGAAAGTGACTTTACACATGCAATAGAACTTGCGAAAAACCTTGAAAGGGAA
This sequence comes from Minisyncoccota bacterium, assembly GCA_043731575.1. Taxonomy (GTDB): domain Bacteria; phylum Patescibacteriota; class Minisyncoccia; order Phycocordibacterales; family UBA5272; genus UBA11704. Next base: position 4,246 of record JAYTIW010000087.1, read on the forward strand.
TTTGATCCGATGCTTGATAAGGACAACATCCCTGACACAGAAAAAACAGCTGCTCGAATAAACTACGAAGACCAGCAAAAAAACTTAAAAAGACTGCAAGACTCGCTGCGTGTTATTCTTCATGACGACACAACAAGATTTGCTTTTATAGAAAAAAAACAAATACATGGAAGGACGGAATTCAGAATAATTAACAAGGACAGTGGTGATTTTGTGCCACTCAAGAAAAAAGATCTTTTAGTTGTAGAACTTGCAGAAACAATGCTTGCTGACTTCAACAGCCGTGAATCAAAAGACCCCGAATGTATTGCAAAGAAAAATGAAGTTCTTTTCCACATCAATAACTATGATTTTGAAAAAGCAAAAATAGTAATAAATGAATACTCTGCTGAATTTTCTAAGTTTGTAAGAAGAGACCCTCTTCGCCCAACAATCTCAGGGTCAAAACCATCCCCCACTCTTGAAAAGTCTAACCTCTCCAAAAGTTTTGCTTTAGAAAAAGAGAAGCTCCTCACTACAGAGGAAAAACTTAAAGATAGACTTCCTTTTCTTCCATCCCCGCTGGAGAAAGCTGCTTTTAAGAGATTGTTTGATGAGCTTAAAAAACTAGAACTCTCTACCTCCGAAAATCTAACAAGACAATCTCTTGAAACCTTCACGGCAAAAAATAACTACCTTATCTCTGAGCTTGAAAAAAAGGAAAAGTTTCTTAAGAAGAGTTTCGCTAAAATTGGAGGTATTCCAACGGTCCAGCTAGATAAAGATACTAGAGTAATGCGTAACAAACGTTTACGTGGAAGTGCTGCAGCCTCAGAAACATTACAAGAGCGTAATGAGAGACTTCACCGAGAGCAGGAGACAACAGATATTACACAGAGTCGTGAAATAAATAATAAAGTAAAACTTCTCGAAAAGCATAACAACATGTTTGACAGAAACCCGTCTCTTTATAAAGAAATCTATGCAAACCAAAACAAAGTTCGCGACCAAATAACTGAAGATTTATCGACAATAACTCTTGCAGATACACCTGTACCATCTGAAGACGAAAGACGTAGTAATTTTATCAAAAACCTTGTTGCAAGAACTCCCAAAGAACACCTCGAAGACCTCGTTGCGCAAAAGGAAAGCATTGTTGGAAGGAAAAGAAAACTTATGGAAATGAGTATGAATAACGATGCGCCCGAAAACCATAAAGAAATGATGGAAACAGTTGAGAATGAGCTTAGGTCTATTACAAATGAGATACAAAAGTATACCGACGCTATAGTAAGTAAATTTAGAACAACTAAAACAGAGCCAACAAACGAGTCACTTCTTAGCCGAAAACAATTCTACAATCCAGAACAAGACGAGTCACTTACCGATATGACAAGAGGGTTGGGAAGAAATTACATTCTTGATGAAAATAATGAACCAGTAAAGATAGACAGAGCAGCATTAACCAAAGAACAAATAGAAGACATTTACGCGAGCGAAATTAACCCAAATGATCCATCAGGAATACAACATCAAAAAGAAAAAGTTAATTTTTTGGGAAGTTTATACCCTAATCACACAGAAGGGATGGTCTCATCTCTTAATAATAACGAAGCAAGCCTCGTAGACAACACCTACAAAGTAGACACCCTTAACAGCGCTCAAGCTCTTTACAACAAAGATCTCCAGGCGATGGAAGATATTCAGGCAGAGCAAGACTCTCTCTCAGAGCAACCAGACCGAACACCTTCAGAAAACCAAGTTAAGGAGAAGCTTTTTAGAGTAGGAAAGGTTGTTGAATCACTTGTTAAAAAACTAAATCCAACAACAACGAAGCAATGGTTTATGCTTGGACTTACTACAATAGGATTAGCAGCCGGATCTGCTGCTACACTTGGAACCATTGAGAAAAACAAAATTGAGGACAGGAGATTACTTGACGAAATAAAAAAACAACCCGGATGGAAGAACTTTCTTGGTGAGAAAGTGCCTGAGCAGTTCGTTAAAGATTTTACAGGTCTATATAAACTCAGTTACGAAGAACTTATAACTAAACAAGCACCTTCTTTTGGTATAAACCAGAACAATCCGTCAGCAAAAGACAAACTATCAAACCTTCTTTGTAAAAACATCTACTTTACTCCTGGTGCCAACGCTGGTATTAGTGCACAACAACAAACAGAAAGCAGTACAATTGTAAGTAACCTAAAAGAAATTATACTTGCGTCAAAAGCTTCTGTAGGAATTCTCTACCCAGAAAAAGATATAGAGAGTGGTGCTATTTTTAAAGATATGACACTTCGACAATTCTATGAAGAAGTTACTAAAGCAGTTACTGAAGCAGAGAGTGAAAGAGCTCGTCTACAAGCCATTAAAAGATAAACCATTATGAATATTAATAACCTATACAGCAACCTTGCTAAAGACTTTCAACTAGAAGGGTTGCCTCTAGACGAAAGAGAAGAGGTACTCATCGAAGTTGCTAAAACAATTCAAAAACAATTTCTCTTGGACATTTATGAACGTGTAGGAGAAAAACAATT
>JAYTIW010000088.1:0-6729 GCA_043731575.1 Minisyncoccota bacterium
CGGACGACATGAAGCGTATTATGGCTAAACAAGCAGAGTCTGAGCGTGAACGACGTTCTATTATCATTCGTGCTGAAGGGGAACTTGAAGCATCCAAGAAGCTTGCAGAAGCTGCGAAGTTACTTGGATGCTTCAAGTTCCCCTTCAGCACGAATGATAATAGAACGTCGTTCACGCTCAGACTCTGCTTGTTTAGCCATAATACGCTTCATGTCGTCCGGCAACTCGATATCTTGTAACTTAATAGCAGTGATATTGATACCCCAACTTTCTGTTGTTTTATCAACAATAATTTTTATACGATCTGCAATAACTTCTCGCTCAGATAATACATGGTCAAGTTCAAATCCTCCCACAACATCACATAATGCGACTTGAGAGAAGTCAGCAACCGCAACTGGATAGTTTTGAATATTAAGTACAGCTTTTTCTGCACTTTCTATTTGGTAGTACACAACTGCGTTAATATTAAGTGGTACATTATCTTTTGTAATAACCTCTTGTTGAGGGATATCAACAGTAGCAATACGCATATCAACTATTGTCATCCTTTGAATACCTATAAATATCCAGGTAAGTCCAGGCCCTCGCATACCACTGAACTTACCAAGCGTGAGGATAATTGCCTGTTCGTACTGGTTAATAACTCTAAGACCTGATAAGAGAAAGAAGAATCCAATGGTTATTATGATTATCATATACAAGTATTATATCATGTAGAAAAATTTGCAGTAAATACAAAAAATGAAGTATTGGGGGGCTGTGGCAAAAAGAAAAGGCATCCTTACGTGCCTTTTTGAAATCCCCTTAAACATTCCTTGGTTTTGAATGTTCCAACATATAAAGCGTCTGCTTGGCAATTTTTAATTTCCTTGCAAGCTCATGTTGTACAAAAACCGGTACACGACCTCTCTTGAACAATCGTACTTGTCCACGCAAACCAGCGAGGGTCTCCTTCGCAAGAGCATAGAGAGTGTTGTGAATAGAAACTCCCTGCGAAGACATCAAAGCATACTCTAAAGGAACAATTTCTTCTTCAAGCATATTTTCGTACCAGTGCAATGCAGATAAAGCTTCAATGATTTTCTTTTCAAAAAAATCTTGAAATGGCATCCACTGCTTATTCCCTGGTAAGGTAAATAAGTACTCCCACATCTCCTTCATCTGACTAGTGGTCAAATGAACAAGTGGAGGTTCATAGTAGGTAAAACCATGTAAGTACGCACACTCAAAAGAGTCTTCATCTTCCTTACCATGCATAATGACATAGAGCTCTTCCGGATTGATCGCACGCACCTTTCCAGAACTTTGACGTAGGTGATAGGCGCGAGTAGAAAGGTATTTGTTAATTTCCTCCGGTGAACGGTGTGCAAGAAGTGCAGCTTGTGACTCTAGTTCAGAATAAATCTGTCGCTGGTACGTAAAGGAAAGCTCCTGATACGCAGCAACGATAGCCCGATCGATGTAGGTTTTTATTTCCACAAAAACTCCTCTTTTGATTAACAAGAACAACGAAGATTTTATTCTATGCGATATTCATTTAGAATGCAACAAAGCGAGGTCGCGCTTTGTATGTATCCTGCATTTAGCTACAAGCTGTCTCTACAGTCCTTCCTCTTTCAACCCTTCAATAAACGCAGATGCCTTCTTAGAAAGTTTCTTTGGCATTGCGATATTGAGTTTAATAAGAGCGTCTCCTCGTCTGTTCTTCTCATGAACATGAGGTACTCCGCGTCCTTTTACTCGTAATACTTCACCCGTAGAAGCACCTTGTGACACCTCGATGTCAATTGTTCCATCTAACCCATCAATCACATGCTTTGCTCCAAGTAACGCATCAGTCAATTTTATCTCGTGAGTTGTCACAAGATCATTTCCTTCTCGCTTCCAAATCTTATGTGAAGTTACATTTATTTTCACATACAAATCCCCTGTTGTACCACCTGAGACAGCTTCTCCCATCCCTGTCATGCGTATCATTTCTCCATTTGAAATTCCAGCAGGAATACTAATGTTTACTTCTTCACGACTATTTACGACACCGTGACCTTTGCAATCATGACATTTTTCTTCTGGTACCTTTCCAACTCCACGACACACTTCACAAGTCTTCACTGTTTGGAAATTACCCATGAAAGTCTTCTTAACATCGTGGACCTTTCCTTGACCGTTACATGTTGTACATGTCTTTAGTTTTGTACCAACTTTTGCACCAGTTCCAGTACATGTCTTACAAGTATTCACTTTTGAAAGCAACACATTTCGCTCCGTCCCAAATATAGCCTCTGTAAATGGTACATCAATCTCCAGAGAAATATCTCGCCCACGCTTCTGACGCGCGCCACCTCCGAAACCAGCCCCCCCAAACATATCACCGAAGATATCTCCGAGGTCACCAAAATCAAACTGCATATCTCCAAAATCAGACTGACTGAACCCCCCATTAAATCCCCCACCAAAACCTCCTCCTTGTGAGCCTTGACCATTAAATGTCTGACCATAGGTATCGTATTCCTTTCGCTTCTTCTCATCAGAAAGTGTCTGATAGGCTTCGTTGATCTCTTTAAACTTTGCCTCATCACCATCTTTTTTATCAGGATGATACTTTGCAGCAAGCTTATAAAAAGCCTTCTTAATGTCGTCTTTTGATGCACCTTTGTCTACTCCTAATAGTTTGTAAAAGTCTTTTGTTGCCATAGTTTTATTATTATTAGTTATACCATAAAAAGTTTAGTATCTGCAAGTCTTATTTTGACTTACCAGTCTTTTTATGTCATAATAAAAAAAGTTGAACTTTATACGAAAGACTCATATGAGTAGCTATCTCATTGCGCTTGTAGAAGGCGTATTACGAGGCGGATTATGTATTGATGAAGCTGACACACAGGTGCGCGAAGACTTCGTTAGATTCACACGAACATACAGAAAAACACAAGTAGATATTGGGTGTGTCATTCCTCCTTTACAGCATGTTTCGAAAGAAGATGTTTTACACGGACTCAAACATGAACTTAATTCTACATCAAACTCGCCACTTGTAGAATTTATTCCAAGGACATTACGAAGGCAATTAGGGTTGAGTGAAACTGAATCACGAGATGTTCTTGTTGCCACCTATGTATATGATAAATACCTCGGTCTTATCTTTGAAAGATTTTCGATAGCTACTGCAAAAATAGTTATACGGACATACGACGAATACAGTATGAGACCCGAATGCCTTGATGGCATTGAAGTTTTTACTAATATTCTTGATGTGAAAGGCCACCGAAAGCTTTTAGGGAAACTAATCGACAACATATCTACCGACGGAAAAAGGAAAGCAGACTACCTTATCATGTTGGCAATGATCTTGTTTAATGTATCTTGTAGAAAGATGGCAAAAAAAGCACAAGTTACATTCATCGAGCGACCACAGGTAGACTACGGGAAAGCATACTTCAAAAAAAACAGAAAGTACTCCACATTCAACCGAGTATTGCGTGACTCAACTGCTTTTGTTAATACTTCTAACTTTGTAAGCCACCTTAAAGGTGAACAGCCTCTATATTCTGAAGAATTTTTAAAAAGTAACTTACCACATGGAACTATTTTTTGAATTCACTTGTAACTTCGACACCATCTTTGGTGTCGATTTTTTTAAAATCATAGCAAAAAATCTCCATAAGGAGATTTTTTGTACTCACTGAAAGTTTAGGCTTGTGTCTCGTCTTTCTTTTCTTCTGTTATTTCTGGTTCTGATGTTGGTGCATCAGTTGGGGTCTCTGCAGCCACATTGTCATTTGCTGTCTTCATCGCCTCCCCAATCTTCATCATCGTGTCTGAAAGTTTTGACGATGCGGTTTTAATAATTTCACCATCGTCCCCAGCACGTGCCTTCTTCACTTCTTCGATGACTTCATGTATTTCTTTCTTAAGATCATCTCCTACTTTATCTCCTGCGTCTTTAATTGCTTTCTCAGCAGTGTGAATCATCTGATCTGCAAGGTTTTTAGTCTCAATAAGTTCCATTTTCTTTTTATCTTCCTCTGCATGAGATTCAGCATCTTCTTGCATGCGCTTAATATCTTCATCGGTTAAACCTGACGATGCTTCTATACGAATAGACTGCTCTTTTCCTGAAGTTTTGTCTTTCGCTTTTACCTGTAAGATGCCGTTAGCATCAACATCAAAAGTTACTTCAACTTGTGGTACACCCCGCGGTGCTGGTGGAATACCATCTAAAATAAATCTCCCGAGTGATTTGTTATCTGTCGCAAGTGGACGCTCACCTTGTGTGATGTGAATCTCCACAGACGTCTGTGAGTCCGCTGCGGTTGAGAAGATTTGTGATTTTGATGCTGGAATAGTTGTGTTTCTTTCTACCAACTTCGTAGCTACGCCTCCCATTGTTTCGATGCCAAGAGAAAGTGGAATAACGTCAAGCAAAAGAAGGTCTTTTACATCTCCTTGTAACACTCCTGCTTGTACCGCAGCACCGAGAGCCACCACTTCATCTGGATTGATTGAACGATTCGGTTCTTTTCCAAAAAGCTCCTTCACGGCTTCTACAATCATCGGCATACGAGTCTGTCCTCCAACCATAATAATTTCGTTGATCTCTTCTTTTTTAAATGGAGAAGCAGCAAGTGCGCGTTTAGTAATTTCGATAGATCGCTCAACGAATTCTTTTGAAATTTCTTCAAGCTTCGCACGAGTGACCTTAACAACCAAGTGCTTTGGTCCGTCTACTCCAGAGGTAATAAATGGAAGATTTATTTCTGTTTCCACTTGAGTAGAAAGCTCATGCTTAGCTTTTTCTGCTGCCTCATCAAGTCTTTGAAGTGCAAGTGCATCTTTTGAAACATCGATACCTTGGTCTTTTTTAAATTCGTTAGCGATGTACTCTACGAACTTCTGGTCAATGTCACGTCCTCCAAGATGAGAGTCCCCATCAACTGATTTAACTTCTACAACACCATCACCAACTTCTAAAATTGAAATATCAAATGTCCCTCCTCCAAAGTCATACACAGCTATTTTTTCATTCTTTGTACTATTAAATCCATATGCAAGTGCTGCTGCTGTTGGTTCTGGAATAATACGCATGACTTCAAGCCCTGCGATTTTACCAGCATCCACTGTTGCTTGGCGTTGTGTGTCATTGAAGTATGCTGGCACTGTGATAACCGCTTGTGTGATAGTCTCACCAAGTTTGGCTTCTACGTCTGCTTTAATTTTTTGCAAAATCATCGCAGAGATTTCTTCTGGACGAGAATCCTTTCCTCCAAGAGTAATCAAGACTCCTCCGTTATCGCTTGTTTTTATTTTGTATGCAACACGAGGAATATCATTCTGTACTTCTTTATCAGAAAAAGAATGCCCCATAAAGCGCTTCACTCCGTAGACAGTATTCTCTGGGTTGGTCACGGCCTGGCGCTTGGCGATCTGCCCTACGGCACGCTCTCCGTTTTTATTCACCGAGACAACTGATGGTGTTGTGCGATTACCTTCGAGGTTTTCGATAATCTTCGGCTGTCCTGCTTCGATGATTGCTACTGCTGAGTTAGTTGTTCCTAAATCGATTCCAATTATTTTTGCCATAGTGATAGTTAGTAATTGTTAGTTGTTAATTAATGGTTAATTCAAATTCTTTATGTATTTAGTCTGTCATCTGTTGTCTGTTTGTCTGTATTCTATTCTTTGTGGCCTGTGTGCACTCGTGCTGGGCGGAGTATTATATCATTCATCTTATAACCATTCTGGAGTATTTTTATAATTGTATCATTGTCACTTTCATTCTCAACATTTACTTGCACCATACTTTCGTGAAGCTCTGGGTTAAATGTGTCGCCAATTTTTCCAAACTGCGTCACACCCTCACCTTCAAGCACGGTTCGTAGTTGTGCGAAGATATATTCGATACCCACGCGCCAATTTTTATCTACTGCTTCCCACGCCTCTTTATTCCCTTGAGCCATATCATATGAATCAAGCACAGGAAGAAGTTCTTCAATGAATCGCTTCGTGGCGAACTTTCTGTCAGCTACACGACTGCTTTCGACTTCTTTTTTAAAATTCGCATAATCTGCTCGAGTTCTTTGGGAGAGATCAAGATACTCCTGCTTCTCTTCTTCTAGTTTCTTTATTTTTTCTCGAAGCTTCTTGATTGTAGTGCGAGCATCGATTTCTCCTTCTTCATTAGTTTCTTCAAAGGAAACATCATCTGATGGTATTGTTTCGTCTAAAATATCTTCTTCAATATTTTGATTTTGTGTGTCATTATTCATAATTTTTCTAAATGTTCAAAATTTCTAAATCACTGTGTAGTATTCTACTTTTTCGTTACAATCATTTCTATTCGTTTCTTTCGTGCATTCTATTATAGCATTTTAAAGCCCGTATGCACACCTTCGTTATAGATAATTAAAAAGGTTACTCTAGATTCATGATACCCATGAAAACTAGAAAAGTAATACTACGTGAGCATTTACAAGAGTGGTTAGCCTGTCGTTATGATAAAAAGAGGCGTGGGGAGATGGCTTTGTCTATAGCATCCTCATTACGGATTAATCCAAAATCGGTATGGAGATCATTTAGAAGAATTCAACTATACAACGAGGATAAAGGAGAGCGTCGTGGTAGAGAAGTGTACTATGATGCCTCAGTACAAGCTGCCCTTTACGATGTTTGGGATACCATGGATCGCATCTGTGCAGAGAACCTTCATTCTGATATTGGGACATGTAT
>JAYTIW010000089.1:0-6603 GCA_043731575.1 Minisyncoccota bacterium
GGAGTGCAAGCCATTCGATAAGTGTGTTTGGCATAAACCCTTGTACAGCATTTTGACCAATCACTTTCTTAGCACCAGGGTCTTGACCACTTATTACAGTGTTAGGCATTATTGAACCAACAACATATGCTGTTACCTCATCTTGAGTAGACGTACCTGGAACGGTGTAGGCTACGTAGACGTTCATTACAACAGTTTTACCAACAGGAGCATCTTTTTGTACATTTCCTGTAATCATAATAACTCCTTCAGTATATGGGTCAACGGTGTCCTGGTTAAGAGTAAGTGTTCTTGTTCCTAGGTCATAGTTACCAGCAGTAGCTCCTGCTAACACAATTTCTTGTGGAAGTGTTACTTTGATAAGTACCCCAGAAAGTCGAGTGTCTGCAAGATTTTTATAAGTAACCTTATAACGTACTACATTTCCACTAGTAAGATTACCATCAAGTTTTTCTACCTGAACCGCGATAAGTTTTTCACCTTGATTAAGAAGAGTTGCAGATGATGTGCTTTTTGTTTTCACCGTTGAACCGTCTGAACAGGTAATGGTATTGACTACAGGCTTCTTAATAGTAGTATGTGTAACCACAGGTCTAACAGTGACAGGTTTAACATAACTCACAACTGTTGCTTTTGTTATAAAGCTAACAATCTCACCTTTCACTAAACCATACTGATTTTGCATCACTGCGCGGCAGTAGTATCTCGTAGAAGGTTTAAGTGAAGCAAGAACATTAGAGAACGGAGCAGTGTTAGCTGAGCCAATATTTGCTGTTGCTGTTGTTCTTCCAAGTGATGGGGTCTCCCCGTATTCGAACCATCCAGTCGATGGAGCATTGTTTGCAATAAGACCAATTCCGTTACAACGACCACTTGTCTTAGAAATTTCTGTAGCAACACTTGTAACAACGTTATTGAATTTCACTACTGGTTGTGGCACATAGATAGGTGTAACTGGTGTGTGACATACTTGTGTAACTAATACACTAGTTCCGTTAGGGCAGTACTTATACTGCGCAGGACAAACAGATCCTGTTGGCACACTTGAACCATCCCAACATGTTTGACGGTATACAGTAGGAAGAATATTGTTACGAACACAAGATCCGTTAATTGGGTAACTTCCATCTGAACAAACAGTATTAACAACGGTTTGAATAGTGTTATTTCTCACACATGAGCCGTTAGTAGGTGCGTAACCATCAGAACAAATAGTAGTATTTGTTGTAGGAAGAGTTGTTACACGATTACATGATCCATTAATTGGAGCAGATCCATCAGAACAGATTTGTGTATTTGTTCCAGGGATTGTTGTAACAGTGCCTGGGAGATTAACATAGCTAGGTGTAGTGTAGGAAGGTGCTACATATGAACCAGTATCCCTGTAGGTTGTAGGGTATGAGTTGTAGTTAGGAACTGTGTATGAAGTGGCACCTGTTATTGTATATGTTGTAGGGTATGAAGAATAATCCTGTACTGTATATGATGTAGTAGTGTAAGGAACCGCAGTATAAGACGCAGCTGAAGCTGTGTCCCAACCACCAGTGTAATTTACACTTGGTGTTCCATCCCATCCGCCGGTATAGTTACCACCTGATGTGGTATCCCATCCTCCTGTGTAGTTTCCTCCTGAGGTTGTATCCCAACCACCAGTGTAATTACCACCCGAAGTTGTATCCCATTGAGCAAAAACTGGCACAACTGATGCGGTAAAAATAAAAGCTACGGCGATTATTGTTTTTTTCATAATAAATAAATTTTTCATATGTTTTGGTACGTTTAAAGTATTAGGCATATTATACACCTTTTTATTATGTTTGTCAAGTAAGACCTAGACATACTTCTTTAAGCATGTGCGCAATAAAAAAAGATCCGAGGCAAGCTCGGATCTAAGGTCGTCACCAGAATTACTGGGTACGATGGGTATCGTTGTTAACACGACGGCCTTCAGGAGATTGAATCTCCTCGGCAGCCAAGTGACTCCAGGCGTTACACAATGCCAAGTGACCATTGTTGCTCACAAAACCGTAAGGGTGAGCTGCTACTAACTTCGGATACTTGACCCTGAGGTCTCCGTCCGAGATTCGCGCAACCTCCTCACCTTTTTTCACCTTTTCTGTCTTCCCTTTCAGGATAAGGTTTCCGTCGGACTCATATGTGCAGCCGCCGGGAGCCCTTGCTGCAGCAACAGGTGCTACAGGCACAGGATCTGGAAGTGCCTTACCGCCACTTGCATGTTTGTTCACATACGGAGCTTTGGGTTTGGCAACCGCTTTTTTCACAGGTGCAGCTTGGCAAATCTTGTTTGCCACAGCAGTGTCAATAAACACCTTGCACGAGGACGCAGAAGGGAGGATTTCCTCAGGTTTCGGAGGATTGTCCTTCAACTTCTTCAGGTCAGCTTTTGCAGCATCCCGTTCGGCGATAACCTGGTCGAGGGTTGATTTGGTAACCAAACCAAACCCAAACAGATCGCAGCCGGACAAAAGAAAAGCTGTAGCAACGGTAGCCAAGATAACTCGTGTATTCATGATGAACTCCTCAAAAAACAATTTATACATTGCGACCGCAAGGTATTTCATACTCTATTATACATGAAAATAGAGTTTTGTCAATAGCTTGGGAATAAATAAAGGCCCTGATTTCTCAAGGCCTTTTAACCTAATTCTTTCGAACTAGTTTTGAGAGCTGCTTTACAGCAGACTCATTTCTTCCTTTTTGGGGAGGGGGTCTAATTTTAGAAGGTAACGATCACATTGTTCGCGGTCGAACTTTCGCCCATTCACTGCGTTGAACCGGAACTTTTCATTTCCTGTATCCACATTGCAACCGATTTTTCCATCCGGAGTATTTACTGGTACATTGACTGTGCCAGTTGTTGGAGCAGGAGTGGCCGCAGCGGCAATTTTCATTGCCATACGAGCGCACTGCTCTGTGGAGTTAACCAAGAAGGTTTCTCCGCCAGCGCTACAAGCAAAACCAGAAGTAGTAGCTCCTGCTGTCTGACTAGGCAAAACACCTTGGTTTGCAACGGTTCCTTGTGGAACTGCTACACGGCAAGCGCCAGTTGTAGAAAACAACAAGCCGAGACCGCCACCGATACCTGCTGAACGACCAGTGTCGCCGATCAGAGCACCGATTGCAGCTCCTTTGACAAGAGCCAAGATATCACGTTGAGCTGACTCGCCTGCGGTACAGTCACGATATGCGTGAGTGTCGGGAATCCTGTTTATGATGACTGGTTGGGTCACCAATGGGAAGCCTGGTATTTGCTGTGCCTGCTGTGTGCACCACATGCCATTTACAAGGAACAGCGGCGGGGTGCCTTGTGGGATCTGGTTGGCGTTTGCCCAGCAGGCCGCGGAGGCTTGTTGAGCGAACACCAAAGAGATCAAAACAAAAGCAAATTTGATGATGTTTTTCATCGATTTTCTCCAAAAAGTGAATGAACAAATGGGTTTTTATTGATAGTCGGACTAATTTCCGAGTACCTCAAAACACTGTTTACAGTATACACTAAATTAGTGTTTTGTCAAGCGTCCAAAGTTTAAAAGTTATCAAGTTTGTAAAGTTGAAAGTTGACGAAAAAGGGTGGCCGAAGGCCACCCTTTTTCGTTGTATCAAGTATCTACTTTATAACTTTCAACTTTATGGACTAAATAGCTTCTACTTTTTACCCGAGAAAACTAGAAATTTCTTTTGTTATGTTATCTAATATAGTGAGAATGTCCTTTCTTTTTCGCACAGAAGTCCCCAGTAACCCCACTTCTTCACAACTCCCTCCTTGTGAAAGGGCAACAATCCAAGAAATTGGGTCATTGTGTGGATATACTTTTTGCCATAATGTGACCCATTCCCTAACATCTGTCATTTCAGAAAGAATTGCAAGATCATAGTAGTCCTTATACTCTTCTCTTCCGCAAATTGCATTTAATTTCATAACAATAATATCCCTTACTCCTACTATTCTAAAATCTTCCTCGTCACGAAGTGTATCTACAAGCTCTTCTGTTCGATAGATAAAAGAAAGTTTTACTTCATCTACACGACACCATAATGTGTCCCTTTCTTCGTAGGTAACTATGATATTTGGGAAGAGCGTACTTAATTGTGTTTTTAGTTGATTTGTATCAATATGGCTTTGGATAAAATAATCAAGATCAACCGACTCTCTATGACCAGAAAGAAGTGCAAGTGCGGTACCACCTGCAAGATAAAAATTCTGGTCTAAATTCTTATAGATGATACGTCCAATATCATGCATCTTTTGATTAATTGTTTTTGTGTGAATCATGAAAGAATGAGTTTAAAATATGCAAATCTTCTTTCTGAGATGGCTCCTTTTTTTAAAGAAAAGAGTGTGTTTCTTATTTTTTCTTTACCATAGATAGAAAAAGTAGCTTTCACCTCCGATAGTGTGCCAGAAGAAAGTGTTCTCGTGATAATAGACTTTTCTGAGAGGTCACCTAACGACTTCTCGTCAACATCCCAAAAAAGATTTTTAAGTGTGACTGTTTCCATTACCCTATTATATCATAGTGCTTCTTTGTGCTGACTACTCCCCACAAGCTAATGGCTAATGGCTAATGGCTATACTATACTATACTTATGCCTGTAGCTTTTGATGATGTAAAACAAAATGAAGCGCTCCTAAAAATCCATAAAGAGGAAGAGGAGGAACTTGTGAAAATTCTTTCGGATAAACACAACCTACCGTATATTGATCTCCGTGGTATAGCCCCTGAGCCAGACGCGATGAATTTTATTCACGAAGAAGAAGCCATTGAGGCTGGAGTTGTGCCATTTAAACTTGTAGGAAACAAACTCTACCTTGGAACCCTCTCTCCTGGAAACACTAAATTAGAAGGGCTTCTGCGGCCAATAGAAGACAAAGGGACAGAACTTCTTCTTTTTCTTTGTTCTCACGCATCACTTGAACATGTACTTTCTCGTTACAAAGAGCTCGGTCACGGAGAAAAAGTAGACACTGGACTCTTTGAACTTACTCCAGAAAAAATGAACGAACTCATGGGTCACTTTGAGACAAAAGAAGAGCTCCACACTTTTTTTGATGAACTTTCTCATTCTCAGATGCTTTACAAAACAACAAGAATTCTGGAGCTTGTAATGGCGGGAGCGCTTAAGTTCGGCGCAAGTGATATTCACATAGAACCAGAAGAGGAACGTGTGCGCCTAAGGTACCGAGTTAATGGCGTTCTTGAAGATATTTCTTTTTTTGACTTTTCACTTCTAAAAAATATCACAAGTAGACTTAAACTACTTGCAAAACTTAAACTCTCTAACACTCAAGGTGCGCAAGACGGACGTTTTAGTATTAACCTTGGTGAAGTAGAGGTGGACATGCGTGTGTCTGTTGTTCCTGGAAACTATGGTGAGAGTTTCGTTATGAGAATCTTAGATCCACGAAATACTGTTTCTAGTCTTGATACAATAGCCTTCCCGGAAGTCCTTCGTGAAGCGATTATGTTTGCACTTTCTAAACCATACGGAATTATATTAACAACAGGACCAACAGGGTCTGGAAAAACAACAACACTCTATGCTTTTCTACATCATGTTTATAACGAAGAAGTAAAAGTTATCACCATTGAAGACCCTATTGAATATCATCTCGAAGGGCTTACCCAAACACAAGTAGCGGAAGATAAGGGGTATACGTTTGTAGCAGGACTACGTGCTGCACTTCGTCAAGATCCTGATGTAATCATGGTAGGAGAAATTCGTGATACTGATACCGCAAAGGTTGCTATTAATGCAGCTCTTACAGGACACTTAGTATTCTCAACACTTCACACTAATAATGCTGCTGGGACTATTCCACGACTAATTGACCTTGGGGTAAACTCTAAAGTAATAGCAGGGGCACTTTCTATTTCACTTGCGCAACGTCTTGTACGAAAAGTATGTGAGAATTGTAAAGGCGCCTACGAATCAAATGAAAAAGAGTCACGAGTGATTACAAATATTTTAGGAGATATGCTCACAACTGGAAAAGAAAGTTCGATGTTTGGACATACTACCTCTTCATCATATACGCTCTACCATGCCTCTGGTTGTGAGGAGTGTAGTGGAACTGGATATAAAGGGAGGGTTGGAATTTTTGAAGCAATCATTATGACTCCAGAGATTGAGACGGTACTTCTTAGTAATCCGAGTGAACGAGAAGTACACAAAGCTGCAAAAGGTCAAAAAATCCCCTCACTACGAGAGGATGCTATAATAAAGATGTTAGAGGGAATTACTTCTTTTGACGAAATTGGACGGGTGGTTGATCTTTATACACCAGAATAGTGGTTAGATGACAGACATTAGACGGTGCGACAACAGACTGATGTTGTATTGGTCTGTCATCTGTTAGCGAAGCGGTCTGATGTCTTTCTAAAAACAAAAACAAGCAGTTCAGAACTTACTTGTTTTAATCAAACTATTTTCGCCACAGCATATATACCTCTAAGCAACCCCTTGGTGAAGAATAATCCTTCATAAGGATAGGCACAGAGGCAACAAGTGCAACCAGACCGTCCTTCGAAATAGAAAATGAGAATAAATTCCCGATTGTTTAGAGATATATAGGTTCTGACA
>JAYTIW010000090.1:0-6590 GCA_043731575.1 Minisyncoccota bacterium
GGTTTTTATTAAGTGTCTACTAAAGGGGGTACACATCAACGATGTGACTTTTTGTATTTTGTGCCCCCAGAAGGGATCGAACCTTCGACCGTCTGCTTAAAAGGCAGCTGCTCTACCGACTGAGCTATAGGGACTAGTCTAGATACTAGATGTTAGACATTAGATTTTAGGAATACAATTCCAAATTTCCTTTGAGTAACGTTACACCATCCTAACAGATATTTGACATAATTTCCAGGTGTCGTTTTTCGTACACTGATAAGACCTATTTTTTTGTACTTGTTCCTGTAGATATCATTTTTCCATTTTCGTCGAAACGAACAAAAGTCGAAGTTCCTTCATTACGAAGAGGTCCACCTGTTATGTACCAAGCTATCCATATCGCCCAAAAGATTGCAAAAGCTTTTAATAGAAATACTCCCATAAGTACTAGTATATAGCCACTAGAGTTTAGGGGCTAGGGAGTAGAAAGGACAACAGACATCAGACTTTAAGACAAAAAACTATACGACCGAAATATGAAGCAGAAAGGTTTAACTACCTGAAGCTCTTTGCTTTTTGGCAGTAGTTTTGGTAGATTTAAGGAAACTTTAGGAGACGATCATGAGTTCTTTATATTTATGGATTCTTGGGGCAGTTATATTTTTTATTTTTTGCTGCTGGAGTTATTCACATTTCCGACATTGGCATGTTGGTTACGGGATGGTTCTCGCTTGGAAAGAGGAAGACGGAACTGTTTGGGTAACATCTCGACTGGTTAATTCACCAGCTGGACATTCCGATGTTCAAAGTCGAACGCAAGTAGGTGCTATCAACGGGAAGAAAATGATTTTTCAAAATGGTGAAGAATTTTTGAAATGGTTTCAAAAAAATAAACCGAGAACTGACACCGAAGACTTGTGGAAGTTTACAAATGGACTTACGGTGAAAATGACTCCCATTTGGATATGGCAAAAAATTCCAGTCTATTGGAGCCCAAATGAAAAACACCACCCAGTTCATGGTTGGTCAGAGAGTAATCTTTCTTCTCGTCGTGAGGTCGGGTGGTGCGAAAGAACAAACCAACAATATATAAAAAAAAGGAATACCCCCAAAAAAGTCCAAGAAGCCTTTTTTGCCAGATGAAGCAAAATTGTTGCCAGATGTTCAAAGAGGTCGGTGGTAGTTTTGTTATCACTTTTGGCAGGTTCTACAAAAGTGAGCACTTCGTCCACCAACGACCTGCCTTTCAATAATGCCCTCACAATTCTGTGTGAGGCATTTTTCTTGTGTGCGGCGATAGACGAGGTGTCGTTCGTGGAAAGCCCCACGTTCTCCATCTACGTTTCTATAGTCACTTGTGCTGTCTCCACCAAAAGCAATTCCATCTGTGAGAACCTTTTTCATTGCAACATAAAGTCGTTTAAAGTCCTTGTCTTGTAATGACTTTGTGGTACGTGTTGGAAGAAGGTGAGCGCGGTGTAACATTTCATCAGAGTAAATGTTACCAATCCCTGCGATAATTTTTTGATCCATAAGCACGGTCTTGATGGCACGAGTAGGGGATTTTATAATCCTTTTCTCAAAGTCAGATTGTGTGAATGTTGTTTCAAGGGGTTCAGGTCCAAGGTGAGCGAGACGCTCAGTGTGTAACGTATCAGTTTTTTCTACGACAATAGTGCCGAACTTTCGTGAATCACAGAAAGCTAACTGTTTATTATTTGAAAGAGTAAACATGACGTGAATATGTCTATTGTAAGGGTCGTTAAGTACACTCTTTGAGTCACTTGGTTTCCATTTTCCATTTTCTACTTTCCACCCTCCAATCATGAGATGCCCTGTCATCTTCATGTGGACGATAATCGTGAATCCATTCTCGAGATTGATTAAAATATGTTTTGCCCGACGACCCACACTGAGCACTTTTTGATTGAGTGTGTGTTTTTTAAAGTATGGGAAGTAGTCACGGTCTTTAATCGTGTTTTTGGCAAGTTTTGACGTGCTCCACATATCTGACCAAATATCGGTGACAGAGAGGCCTAGCAAGGCTCTATGGAGACCTGTAACGGTTGTGTGTACTTCTGGGAGTTCGGGCATGGATTAGTTAGGAAGTTGGTCGTTAGGAGGTTAGGGGATAGGATGGATTCAAAATACAGGTTACAAGAGGACGTTGTTGAGTGTATTTACAGATTATAGGAAAAGTAAGAAAGAAACAAGAAAAGTAGAAAACATTACCGTGGAAAACATTGTAATTTTAATAGATCCGTTATGATATTATGATATTGGTAGGTGGGTCGGTACATATGAAATAATAACCCAAGGAGCTTCCATGATTAAAACTCTTGTGAAATCCGTTCTTTCTGGACGGAATAAATTCGTCAAAAAGTACATTGTGGACTCCCTCTCAGAAGGAGGAGTAACTCGTACAGAGTTGCCGAAGTCGACGAGGTACAACGTAGTAAACATAAAAGGAAAGGGGATGTACTTTGTCGAACAGTGATTTAACTCCACTTCAGATTCAGAAGCGTCGTCTTAAGCGTAAAAAGCCGTGCAGAATACTTTCACACGGCTTTTTGTTTTTGTGTGAGCAAAATTATGGCAGATAATGATGGTGGGGTAACTTGCAAAGAGAAAGTCATTATGTCAGGATGGAGACAGACCCCAAATGAGATAGGGGATGTCCAGCTTTTTATGGAGAAATGCCATGCCATCAAATGCACAAAGAAGACGCAGTCATCGAGAAGTTTTGAATCAACTTTTTTGGAAAAAACAAAAGGTGATGGCTGTAGCAAGGCCGCAAGTCACACCGCCTCCGCCACCTTCATGTGTTCAAAAAGTGGAAGCGCGAGGTCGTCCTCCGAAGTGGAACAATGAGACTTTTTTTGTAAATGAGGATATTGAAAAGCTTTGGGGGTATGGACTCTCGGATCGAGTCTATAAACTCCTCAGGAATCCTCCGCAGAACATCCGGTATGTTTTGGACCTTGCTAAAAAGTCTGATGAAGAACTGCTTTCAATCAAAGGTTTTGGCGAAAAGGCACTCACTGAAGTAAGAAAGGTACTGCAGACTATTGGGTGTATTGTTTTGGAGTGATGCCCCACGTCTCTGAAAACCGCGCAGGGGAAATCTCTGCACGGTTTTTGTTTTTGACTTGTTGGCCTATTTATACTAGTGTAGAGATTGAAACAGTTGTTTATATTTTAGGAGACAGCAACATGACAAAAAGACATACAGCGCCACGCGTTCCGGCAGAAGGGCCGAAGAAACTTGCTCTAGGACTCAGTCTCTCAGAGAGGCTAGACTTCGTTAAACTTTGTGAGCGGACTGCGCTACCATGGCAGATACAAGTTGGTCTTGTTACTTCAATTGCCAAAGGAGAGATCCATTCTCTTGACAAAATGATTCGCTTCATCGAAGATGTGTTGGCCAAAGATGGAAAAAAAATAAGAAGTCAGAAAGTCATTGATCAAAGAGCCACAATGTTGAAAATATGGAGTCTCCCAGAACTAGAAAGACTTACCGTTGCGCAGTGGGACTTGTACATCGAATGCCTTTTTCTCTGCAACACGTTTTGGCCGATTGAGGCCTTACATGAAATAAGTGGTTGGCAAGAAGCTTGGTACCGTTTTTGCGGACTTCCTGTTCTACGGCCATCTCCACGATAGCTAGTAATGGCTATCGGAAAAGCCGCGTCGGCAGACGCGGCTTTTGTTTTTCTTGTACACCCTAACTTCCTAACGACTAACCCCCTAACTCCTCAGTATTCTTTCCAATTCCTCTCTCGCCACTCTCGCATCGTCCCACACTTCTTTCGTATTATTCGGTCCCATGATGTATGGATCGGTGCCTTTTCCTGAGATGAAGACTGTGTCTCCAGCACGAGCAATTCTAAAAGATTCACGTATAGCGTCACGTCTATTCATGATTATGAGCGGAGTATGCTTTGTAACACCGGAGGCGACGTCATTCACAATCTTAAGAGGATCTTCATCATAAGGATCTTCATTGGTGATGATAACTTCGTCACACAGGTCATCTGCAATCTTCCCAAGTATTGGGCGTTTCCACACATCTCGTCCACCACCACAGGCTCCAAGGACCGCGATCTTCCTTGACGAAGAGTATGCTTCATAAAGCTTCCTGAGTGAGTCATCGGTGTGTGCGTAGTCCACAACAACAGTGAAGTTCTGCCCGCAGTCCACTCGCTCTACACGACCTCGTATCTGAGTGAGAGACTCGATGCCGCTTTTTATTGTATCCATCGGAATGGTGAGCTCATCTCCTAACTTGATCGCTGCGAGAGCATTCGCTACGTTGAACTTCCCTGGGAGAGGGATGGAAATAGTTGTGTCTTTGTAAGAAATGATACTGCCGGTATTTGTTTCAGATAAAATGGTGACATCTTTAATTGAGTAAGGGATATTTTTATCTACTGTGTGAATAAGGAATGAGAAGCCGTGCTTAGTGTCGATGTTTGCAATAGATATGCGGTGAGGTTTAGTGCTTTTGGCCAAGCTTTTAATAAGTCGAAGTTTGGCAGTTTTGTATTTTTCAAATGATCCGTGACTCTCAATGTGCTCAGGGGACAGGTTGGTGAAGATAAGTGCGTCAAGCTCAATTCCAATGTGGCGGAAGAATCTCGCACCTTCGGAGGTCATCTCTATCACCGCGTAGTTACATCCAGCTTTAACAGCATCATGTAAGAACTTTTGTATCACGAATCTCCCAGGCATTGTCATCTTGTAAAGATTAGGATTGGACTCGTTACCAATCTTCAGGCGGATGGTGGAGAGGAGGGCGGTTTTTTTACCAGCACTTTCAAGCACTGCATTCACGAACTCGGACGTAGAAGACTTACCCTTTGTGCCAGTGACTCCGATGACATAGATTTTGCGAGATGGCTTTCTATATATCACGACCCCAGTTGCAGCGAGGAGGAAGTGATACACAGGCTGAAGGAGTCTGTAGACCTTTATCGGTATTATTTTTTCTGCTCTACGAAGGAGTTTTTCCATAAATAAAAGTTTTGTTATTGAAGTTGACGAAGAGCTTCCTTTATAATCACACTCGTCGACTTCCCTTCCGTCTGTAGCTCCTTGAGTGCATCGTGTATCTCTTTGGAAGAATAACCGAGTGTCTCGAGCGCCATACGTACCTCTAGGGTGACATCTGTCTCAGTTTTGCCTACAAGGTGCGCAAGCTTTCCTTTCAATTCTATAATTATTTTCTCTGCTGTCTTCTTGCCGACTCCTGGGGTATGAGAGAGTGCTTGAGCATCTCCACGCTCGACGGCATCCGCGATAGACGAAGGGGAGTGTACTGAGAGCATAGCAAGCGCGCTCTTTGGGCCAATGCCTGAGACGCTGAGTAACTTAAGGAATAAGAATAGGTCCATCGCGTCTTTAAAGCCAAAAAGGGTGATCTGATCTTCTCGCACGTGGGTATGGATGTAGAGCGAAAGACTGTCGTCTTTTGATGTAGAGACAAGGACAGGAAGTGGACACAATACTTTGTACCCCACACCTCCCACATCAAGAAGTAAGGAGCTGTTATCGGTGGTGAGCACTATTCCCTTAAGAAAGCCAATCATAATGACTAGTATATACGAATAAGGGATGAAGAGTAAGGAGAGCGAGGAGTAGAAGATAGCGAGATACTAGATAGCAAGATTGTAGAAATAGTAGTGTGGGAAGGCTACACCTTCCCACACTACACTTTATCAATGTCTCCACACACGGATGTTTTTAAAACTCTATTTTGGAGCAGAAGGATAAAAAGTATTCGAAAGCTTAGCTGTCTAAGTGATGGTGTGCACACTATACCTAATAACAATAGTCCAGCAAAAGTATCTCCTCACAAAACTGAGTGAGGCATATTTTATAAAGGTATTTTCAGGTAATTATTTCTATTTTTTTATCATATACAACAGGAAAACCATTTACTTGTATAGATTTTATTACTCAACTTTGTGAGGAGATACAGCAAAAAAAGCAAAAAAAGTTGACTTTTATACTAAAATGTGCTCTAATGTATAGATTATAGTTCTTTTACAGAATTTTTGAAAAGTGAGGAAAAGCAAGTTAAATCAAGCTGATTTGCCTTTGAAAAATGACTAAAAAGTAGTCACAGCGATATGTATTCACACATACATAGGTCCGTCCTATGTTCCCGGAGGCAAGACCTCGGGGGTTAGGTGGTGTGGAGAATATATATCGCTGTGACTACTGGACGTTTGATCGAGTACACAGTAATTGAAAGGAAACGTCATTATGACGCAAAAAACTTTTGATCCACAAACGGCGGCATTCATCTCGAGATGGATTGACGCTGCCCCAAGGGATATGACCTCGGACGAAATGCAGTGGGTTATTGATAATCCACAAAAGGTAAAGCTTGGTCTCTTGAGCATGATGAGACCTACGCCCGTGCCGGAGACTGTTCATCTAATCATGTTTGGCAACCACCTCCGCCTCATCTCTGGCACGGAATCACTCGTGATTCCTGCGACCAACGATGAGCGGTGCATCGCCGAGCGTAACGACCTGTTCACTGGTTGGATCGATCCTGACTTCAAGAACTGGAAACTCGACTTGAAGCAGGTGCCGACAGA
>JAYTIW010000091.1:0-2635 GCA_043731575.1 Minisyncoccota bacterium
GTCCACGGGTTTCGAAAAGCACATCTTGCGATGTGCTTTTTCTTTTGTCACAATTCTGAGGTACACTAGTTTACATGAAAATAATCTCTTTTAATGTAAATGGGATACGGGCGTCACACAAAAAGGGAGCACTTCCTGAAGTCTTTAAACTTGGGGCGGATATTATCGGTATTCAAGAAACAAAATCAACCCCTGATCAGCTCACCGAAGAGATTACTGCGCCAAAGGGGTATTTTTCATACTTTGATAGTTCAAGAGAACGAAAAGGATATTCAGGTGTAGCAGTCTATACAAAAATAAAGCCAGAAAAAGTTGAGTACGGATTAGGACTTGATGAGTATGATACAGAAGGTAGATGCCTTACACTTATTTATAAAGACTTCGCATTCGTGACAGCATACTTTCCAAATGGTGGACGAGATGAAGAACACTTTCAGTTCAAGCTTCGGTATTATGACTTATTTTTAAAGCACGTACAAAACCTAGAAAAGAAATATGGCAAAGTTATTTTTTGTGGGGACTTAAATGTAGCTCACAATGAAATAGACTTAGCGCGTCCAAAAGAAAATAGTAAGCAAATTGGCTTCCTCCCTATCGAACGCGCATGGGTAGATAGAGTTATTAGTGCAGGATGGGTGGACACATTCCGTACTTTATACCCAGACGAAGTTCGTTACAGCTGGTGGGATCAAAAGACCCGCTCACGTGAACGTAACGTCGGCTGGAGAATCGATTATATTTTCGTAAGCACATCTCTTAAACATTCCTATAAAAATGCAACAATCTTAGATCACTTCCAAGGAAGTGATCATGCGCCGGTAACCGTTACCTTGTAATCTTTTAAATAGTTGGGAGCGTGCTACAATAACTATATTAATATAGGTTATTAAGTTAATTAAAATATGGAAAATCCTTCACCAGCACCTAGTTTCAAAGAACAGCTACAAGAAGTAAATGATCAGATTGTGGGAATTGAAAGAGAGATAGCTGCCTATGATCAAAGTACGCAAGCGATCAAAGCCTTTTCTGTTTCTGGCCTGGCTTTAAAAGAAGGGAATTTCAAAAATCACGACTACTCACCAAAGGAAAAAGCTCTAATAGAAGCTTTTGTTTCTGAACGTCTGAGTAGTTATGTTGCTGGGGCCGAAGATCTTAAAAAAGATTGGGTTGATAAACTAGAAAATGCAAAAGCGAAAAAAATGTTAATTCTTGAAGAGCTTACAAAAGTGTCCTAGGGTTATCTTTGTTATGACAAGGCGGTGGGTAAAAAGTTGATTGAGACGCTGAAAGAAACTTTTTGATAAGCCCCATTTTTTCTTCTCGTTTCATGCTTTTTATTTCTGCCTCACGTGTGAGCGCCTCACCTTTTGTTGGGTATTCTTCTTGATAGACAAGTTCCACTGGCCTTCGTGCATTGGTATACTTCGCGCCACCTTTGGTGTTGTTATGTGCATGAAGTCGCTTCACAATATCATTCGTTGACCCAGTATAGAGCGAACCATCAGCGCACCGGAGAATGTAGATTTGGTACATAGTGGATGCAACACAAGTTACACTCCAATTTTCCAAATACCCTTCTCACGAAAAGCTTGAATGGTCTGACTTCTACCTTTATTGATAAGTCCGGCGAGGTGGAGATTACTTTTCTTCGCATGTTCTGCGAGTGTTATAATCTTTTTACCTTCAAGATGTGCAATTCTTTTGTGAAGTCCTTCAGAAAGAGCAAGGTAGATAATGCGTTCCATTTCTTTTGTGGACTTAATATCTCTAAAGTAAGAAAAAGTTTTGTAGTACAGATGTTTTTCTTTATCACGAATAATGATATTCGGATATCCAAAACTATTGAGTTGCATATTGATAAGCACTCGCCCGATGCGACCATTGCCATCAACGAATGGGTGTATTGTCTCGAACTGTAAATGGAAGTGTGCGATTTTAGAAAAGATATTTGTGGTGTGGTCAGATACATAGTCGTGAAGCAGCTCTTCTGTTAGACGAAGAACATGCTCGGGAGCTGGGGCAACATGTTTCCCTACGCGGACGTACTCGTTTTCTTTTCTAAATCTTCCTGCGATCAAGTCGTCTATCCCCCCAATAAGAAGATTGTGTATGAAAAGTATCATTTTTTGACTAAGAACTATCGAGTCTTGTTTATTTCTTAAGTACTCATATACACGCGCTAAGTTCTTTGCTTCGAAGACTTCACGAAGTGAGTAGTTTTTTGACACCTCAAGGTCAAGGAGAATTTTCTCAGTGTCCCCTAGGGTGAGGGTAGAGTTTTCGATAGCGTTTGAGTTGTAGACAGATTCTGCGAGCTCTACCTCTTCTATGATTGCTAAGAGAGACTCCTTGCCTTTCTTGAGAGAGTCATATCGTTTTTTGAGGTTAAGTATTTTTTGAACTTTTATAGGTAATTTTTTCATAAATATATGCTTATAGTATAGTCAATTTATGTAAAAGTGTCAATAAAACGTAAATATGGTGTTTTTATGGTGTATATTTATGTTTAACTTGCCACCTAGATAATCTTGAAAAAGGGCATATAGCTCCCAATAGGACCTAAAACAACTTTTCATGCATCCCTTTTTGATACTTAACTGTTGAATTGAGAAGTATAGCTGTGATGAGTTTTCTC
>JAYTIW010000092.1:0-6485 GCA_043731575.1 Minisyncoccota bacterium
GAAGATGCGATCATTCTTTCAGAGCGTCTCGTAAAGAAAAGTAAATTTACAAGTATTTATATTACAGAATTCGTTTGTAATGTGCGTGATACAAAGCTCGGAGCTGAAGTAACAACACATGACATTCCAAACGTTGGTGAAAATAAACTTAAGAATCTCGATGAAGACGGTATTATCCGTATCGGTGCAGAAATCCGACCAGGAGATATCATGGTAGGTAAGATTACTCCAAAAGGCGAGACTGAGCTTACTCCAGAAGAAAGACTTCTTCGTTCAATCTTCGGTGAAAAAGTTCGTGACGTGAAGGACTCATCACTTCGTCTTGATCACGGAAAGCGCGGACGTGTTATCGGTGTTAAGGTGTTCTCACGAGAACGAGGGGACAATCTTGAAAGTGGTATTATCAAGCGTATTCATATTGAAGTTGCGCAAGTTCGTAACATTTCTGTTGGAGATAAGCTTGCAGGACGTCACGGTAACAAAGGGGTTATCTCAACAATTCTCCCAGTAGAAGAAATGCCATTCGCAGAGGATGGAACTCCGATTGATATTATTCTTACACCGCTTGGTGTGCCATCACGTATGAACCTCGGTCAAATTCTTGAGATGCATCTTGGTCTTGCAGCGGAGTCTCTTGGGTATCAGGCTATCGTGCCATCTTTCCAAGGAGCATCTGATTCAGAAATTAAAGAAGAACTCGTCAAGGCTGGATATGACGCATCAGGAACAGTTCAACTCTATGACGGAAGAACAGGGGAAGCGTTTAACCAAAAGACTGCTATTGGCGTTATGTACATCATGAAACTTCACCACATGGTTGAAGATAAGATTCACATGCGATCCATCGGCCCTTACTCTCTCATCACGCAACAACCTCTTGGAGGGAAAGCACAAGGTGGAGGACAGCGCTTTGGAGAGATGGAAGTATGGGCTCTTGAAGGGTACGGTGCAGCACATATTTTACGTGAAATGCTTACAGTAAAGTCAGATGATATTGTAGGGCGATCAGAAGCCTTTGACAGTATTATTAAAGGTGAAGATGTAAAGGAACCAAACACTCCAGCTTCATTTACGGTGATGCTTAACACGCTTCGTGGACTCGGACTTGATGTTGAACCACGAAAAAGAGAAGAGGTTACTGTTCCACTAATCGGAGAGACATCATTATAAGCCAAGTCACTCAACATACTACAACTATGAAAACAATTGATACAAATAATTTTGATGGTCTTTCCATTAAAGTGGCTTCTCCGGAAGCTGTGCGTGCATGGTCGTTTGGTGAAGTGACGAAGCCTGAGACGATTAACTATCGAACTGGACGCTCAGAACGTTATGGACTTTTCGACGAAAGAATCTTTGGCCCAGAAAAGGATTATGAATGTTATTGTGGGAAATATAAGCGTATTCGTTATAAAGGGATTGTGTGTGAGAAGTGTGGGGTAGAGGTTACAAAGTCTATTGTTCGTCGTGAGCGAATGGGACACATTGAACTAGCATCTCCTGTTGCTCACATTTGGTTTTTACGAACTGTTCCATCTCGTATTGCTCTTATTTTGGCTCAGCCAGTAGGAGACGTAGAGAAGGTTGTGTACTTTGCAGGCTATGTTGTGAAGTCAGTTAATCAAGCAGCAAAAGAGGAAATCCTCTTTAATCTTGACAGTGAATTTAAGGCGAAGATTAAGTCATCAACAGATGAGAAGACTCAAGACAAACTTCGAGAACTTCTTCTTGCAACAAAGAAAGAAATCGCAGAAATCAAACCAAATAAAATCTTTGACGAACTCACGTACCATCGCTTCTCAATGAAGTATGGTACATGTTTTGAAGCTGGTATTGGAGCAGAAGCAATCTTTGATATTTTCAAGACTATGGATCTTAAGAAAATTGAAGGAGAGATTGTTCTTCAGCTTGAGAAAGCAGGAGCTCTTGAGCGTGAAAAAGCTGAGAAGCGTCTTTCTCTTATTCGAGCATTCCAAATTGCAGGTATTCGTCCAGAATGGATGTTTATGACCGTGATTCCAATTATCCCACCAGGTATTCGCCCTATGGTTGCTCTTGAAGGTGGACGTTATGCAGCATCTGATGTGAACGATTTGTATCGTCGTGTCATTAACCGTAACAATCGTCTTAAGAAGTTGATGGAGATTGGTGCGCCGGATGTAATTCTTAGAAATGAGAAGCGTATTTTACAAGAAGCAGTTGATGCACTTATTGATAACTCAGCTCGTCACGGACAAGATGCGGTCATGAGTCAGTCACAGAAGCGTCAGCTTAAGAGTCTTTCTGATAACTTAAAAGGTAAGCAAGGACTTCTTCGAGGTAACCTTCTTGGTAAGCGTGTGGACTACTCAGCACGTTCTGTTATTGTGGTTGGCCCTTCACTTTCACTTAATGAATGTGGGCTTCCGAAGCATATGGCTCTTGAGCTATTCAAGCCGTTTATTATTTCAAAGATTCTTGAACGAGAGCTAGCGTTTAACATTCGTGGTGCTAATAAATTGATTGAAGACGGTATTCCAGAAGTGTGGGCAATTCTTGAAGAATGTATCGAAGGGAAGTATGTACTTCTTAACCGTGCACCTACTCTTCACCGACTTGGTATTCAAGCCTTTAACCCTAAACTTATTGAAGGTAATGCTATTCAGCTTCACCCGCTTGTATGTCAAGCCTTTAACGCGGACTTTGACGGGGATCAGATGGCAGTACACTTACCACTCTCTGTTGCTGCACAAGAAGAGGCTCGTACACTTATGGCTGCGAACCGTAACTTGCTCCGCCCTGGGTCTGGAGACTCTATCGTTAACCCAAGAATGGATATGGTGCTTGGTGCGTATTGGATGACAAAAATGATTTCTGGAGAAAAGGGAGAAGGAAAGTATTTCCCATCACCAAATGAAGCAATCACTGCATATGACTTCGGTGTTGTATCATTCCGTGCGAAGGTTATTGTTATGCCATCTGAAAAAGCAAAGTATGCACAATTCGAGGGTAAACCTTTCGAGACAACTATAGGTAGACTACTCTTTAACTCTGTGTTTCCGGCGGAGTATCCGTATATGAACCATGAGGTAACAGGTAAGACAATGAACTCAATTATCGATCAAGTTATTCTTACGTATGGTCTTGAGACTGCGCCATCAGTAATTGATAAAATTAAGGCGTTTGGATACAAGTATGCGACAGTTTCAGGAACAACTTGGAACATTGACGCAGTCACTGTTCCGAAGGAAAAGCCAGCACTCGTAGCTTTAGGATGGGAACAAGCAGGTCGTGTAGAAGCAGACTACGAAGAAGGTCTTCTTTCTTCAGAAGAACGTTATGAACGTACCATCTCCGTATGGCAAGGGGTCCGTGGAAAAATTGAAAAACTTATTCCAGATTCTTTCGAGAAACATGGCTCAGTGTATGACTTGATTACTTCTGGTGCCCGAGGTTCTATCGCTCAGATTATTCAGATGTCAGGCATGAAGGGTATTATTGTGAATAACTCAGGACGTAACTTAGACTTCCCTGTTATTTCTTCTTACAAAGAAGGATTAACTCCACTTGAGTACTTTATTACTACATACGGAGCTCGTAAGGGTAACTCAGACACCGCTCTTAAAACTGCACAGGCTGGATATCTTACACGACGTCTCGTTGATGTGGCACAAGACGCTATTATTACAGAGCTTAATTGTGGGACAAAAGAAAGTAAAGTTGTCCATAAGGAAAATGCGCTAGGTATTGAGGTGCCAATTTCTAAGAATGTTCGTGGATGTGTTCTTGCTGAGGATATTCTTATTGACGGCAAGTCTCTCTTTAAGAAAAACCATCTTATTAATAAGGATGATGCACTTATTATTGAAAATGCTGGGGTTGAGGAAGTGCGAGTGTTTACTCCACTTATGTGTAAGTCACTTCACGGTATCTGTCAGAAATGTTATGGTCTTGATATGGGGCGTAACAAAAAAGTTGATCTTGGGGAAGCTGTTGGAATCGTTGCTGCTCAGGCGATTGGGGAGCCAGGAACACAGCTAACCATGCGTACATTCCATGCTGGAGGAGTTTCTGGAGTCGACATTACACAAGGTCTTCCTCGTGTTGAAGAAATCTTCGAACGTCGCATGCCTAAGAACCCGGCAATCATCGCTCACGAAGCAGGTGTCATCACTGCAATCCGTGAAGAAGGTAAAGAGAAAATTGTAATGATTCTTGCAGACGACGAAGTCATTGTAAAAGGAAAAAAGAATGGTAAGCAAGTTGAGTATACAGTGCCATTCCGTCGCCAGCTTGTTGTAAAAACTGGAGATACTATTAAGCGTGGACAGCTTTTAACAGATGGATCATGTGATATCGACGAACTCTTTAACTTTGCAAGTAAAGAAGTTGCGGAAGAGTATATCGTAAGTGAGATTAACAAAGTGTATGAACTTCAAGGAGCTGCGATTTCTCGAAAGCACGTTGAAGTTATCATTAAGCAAATGTTTGGTCGCGTGAAGATTATTAATCCAGGGGATACAAAGTTCACACAATCAGATGTTGTTGAAATTTCTAACTTCCGTGGAGAGAATAATCGTGTGAAGGCAATAGGTGGTACAGAAGCCAAAGGCAAGCACTTGGTACTAGGTATCACGGACGTGGCGCTTTCTACGGACTCATGGTTATCGTCAGCATCATTCCAGAATACAACTCGTGTGCTTATTACGGCTTCAACGAGAGGTCAGATGGACAATCTTCGAGGACTGAAGGAGAATGTTATCATCGGCCGACTTATCCCTGCCGGTACCGGCCTCCGAGGTAAAAAGGCATAATCTGTTCACCTGCTTTGTTGCATTAATTTTTTGCTCCACGCGTCGTACTACTCGTACGCCTTGGTCGCAAAAAATTAATGCGCCTCGCATCTGAGACAGATTCTGACTTTTTCCAATGCAGTGATTTGCTAAAGTTTGGTAAGAAATAAAAATATAACAAAAACGGAACCGTAAGGTTCAGTTTTTGTTTTTTCCTGTTTTGCATATTATTATATCATATGATAATATAATATAATATATATCAGAAATATAATTTCAAAATACTATGTCCACAATATCTGTCCCTCTATCTCCTCATCTTGAAGAAGAGTTAAATAAATTGGTGCAATCTGGCTACGGTTCTAATAAGGCAGATGTTGTTCGTCGTGCGATAACTAAAATCTCTGAAGACGAAGCGGTCGCTACTGTTTTACGAGCTCAAAAGGAAGAAAGTCTTTATGGAGATCTACGAGAATTAGCAAAAAAGTTTAAGTAATTTGTATGAAGATAGGGTATAAGCCGATTTTTGTTAGGCAGTTTAATAAGTTGCCTAAAAATCTTCAAGAAGAAACATTAGAAAAAATTGAGTTGTTTAAAAATACTTCAAACCATCAAGCTTTAAAAGTCCACAAGCTACACGGCGTGTTACGTGGACAGTACAGCTTTTCCATAAACTATAGATATAGAATTATTTTTAACTATGCTACAAAAACTGAAGTCAGTCTCTTAGCAATCGGCGACCACGATATTTATCAATAAAGTAATCTCAATAAAGCTTGGCGGAGTAGCTTAGCTTTTGCTTTTTAGGATTGTTTAGGATAGTATTAAGCTTAGAAACTTTTGGATTTCCAAAGGTAGGAAATAAGGAGAAAGGTTATGGATTGGGTTACTGCTAGTGTGATTAATGGATTTCTCGTTTTGTGCGGTGTTGGGCTCTGGTTTATCAGGCCACGCCTTTCCAAGCAGGAAAAAGTTTTTGTTTCCTTTGTGCAGAATGAGGCAAAGGAGAGTGGTGTAAAAATAGAAGAAATTGGTAGTTTTGTTTTTAAAAACTGGGACAATCTTATGAATAGGTACATGGCAAAGAATGACTGCTTGATGCTCAGCAACGTCCCATGTGTTCTCCGCACAATCAGAGAGACATATCAAAGACCATAACCAGATTGCCAGGTTTTCTAAGGTGCCACATTCGTGTGGCATTTTGTTTTGTTGAGTGAAAATTCTCTTTTGAATTGCAATTGTATTAGTATTGAATTGGAAGGTACCCCAAATCTCGGACACCCATTCTAAATTACTAAAATATAATTTAGACTACATATATGGCAAAGAAATCATTTCGTATTGCAAAAGAGATTAAGGAGCAAATTATTAATCGTATCAAGAACGATGGTATAAGTGTGGCAGTAGCAGCAAAGGATCACGGAGTAAGCACAGCCACTATCTACACATGGTTAGGAACAAGCGCTAAGAGTGCAGTAAGTGCTCTCGAGCATAACAAATTGAAGAAAGAGAATATGCTTCTTAAATCATTGCTTGGTGAACTCACCCTTAAACTCTCTACAGAGGAAAAAAGGGGCTACTAATGAAGGAAGGCAAACAAGATGCAGAAGAAAAGCGTACTCACAGTAAACGTGACGGTATGAAAGTTGAAAGTAACCTAGAGTTAAAAGAAAGGATCATTAGGGAACTCAAAGAACTCCGTGCACCAGATGA
>JAYTIW010000093.1:0-16123 GCA_043731575.1 Minisyncoccota bacterium
AGTGGTGGGAGCGGTGGCGGCTAAGGCGCCACCACCTGCTTTATAGAGAGAGAGGACTTCTTTGGCGGAGAGGGCGCGGTTGTAGATGCGGACGTCGTCTATTTTGCCGTCGAAGTTACGAGTGTCATCTATGGTTCTTCCTCCTATAGCAAAATTGGTTGCGCTAGAAGCACTCGGAAAGTTAACTGTCGCAGATCCAACACTAACACCATCTACGTAAACGGTTCCAACATTACTTGCGTTCAAGGTAAAAACCACATGTTGCCATTTATTTAAAGTAATGACATTTGCAAAAGCTCTTAAATCATTACTAGGACCAGCGATAGTATTCATACCCACAGTAATACCATTTGATACGTTGGAGTTATATATGAAGAAAATATAACCATTATTTGTTAGGTTATTTTTATCAACAATCCTCCCTCTACTTGAACCTCCAAATGATCTTGGATAAATCCAGGCGCTGATAGTGAGTGTGGATGTTATATTTAGAACACCGGTGGATGATGCACTGACTTTGTCGTCAATAGAGTCAAAAGTGAGTGCTTGGCCAAGCTTGCCAACTGAGGCACTTGATGATGCGGTCATGTTGGTTAAGGTGCCGTTGTTGCCTTGGCCACTACTGTCCGTTGCGGTGGCGTTGGTCATGTTTTTGCCGTCGAAGGTCCAGTGGCCAACGAGGCCGTTTGGTACGATGTTAGTATTAGTGACTCCCATTTTTGTAATAATAGGAGTGATAGCATGTGTAGAAAGTGGAGAAAGAAGGAGTAGCGAAGAGAGGGTAATTATGCGAACGAAAGTAGTGACGGAAGCGAGACAATATGTGGTGCGAAGTTTTTTACGGAAGGAGAAGAGAGAGAGAGAGAGAGAGACGATTTTTTAGAGAAAATAATCTTGCAAGTACTGACATATGGTAAAAGTGTAGCAAAGATAGTTGGTAGTTGCTAGTGGGGAGTAAAAAATAATTATGGAACAACACAGCACATGATCATAGTCCTGAGGCCGGACCTCAGGGTATTTATATAAATTACAAGACCGGGCCTTGTAAGATAAAATGCCACCCAAAAAGGCAATTCCTCCGGTAACCCGGAGGAATTGCCTTTATAAATTCATTCTTGGATTTTTGTATCGTACGTATTAGCAAACGTCAGCCGAGGCGATATTTGGATGGAGTCCGACGGAGTTTTTCAAAAAAGTTATGAGGTGTATGAGGGAGTACGGTGAGAAACTTTTTTCAAAAATTCACGAGCAGGTCGCTCATTTATGGCTCGGTATAAATTATTACTTCATATACAACTCCATCTTTGCACGTACAACTTTCTTCATTTCTTCTTGTCCTTGGTGTCCAAACTTATACGGAGCCACCTCATTCGGATGCTCCGCCAAGTAGTTCATCTCCCCATCTCTGAAAGCCTTTCTGATCTCCGTATTGATATGAACAATCGCCACTCCGGCATCAATTGAAGCAATCAAATCCTCGTCGGTATTCCCACTTGCACCGTGTAACACGAGCGGTATATCAGTCACCGCAGTTATTTCCTTCAATCTATCAATATGAAGTGCTGGTTCTGTCGCATCAATTAACATTCCATGCACATTCCCAATTGCTGGAGCGAACATATCTACTCCAGTACGAAGAATAAAGTCCTTTGCTTGCTCAGGAGTTGTAAGGTTCTCCTCGCTTACCCCGGCTGGTAATGCCGTGTTAAGTGAAGAAGATTGTCCGATGTACCCAAGCTCTGCTTCAACAAGAACTTTCTTCCCTGTTTTTTCTTCATATGCTCGAACATAATCCACACAACTCTTCACAAGAGATACATTCTCTTCATATGGAAGCTTAGCTCCATCTACAATCACACTATCATATCCTGCTTCCACCACCTCCTCCACTTTCTCAAGCGTATAAGTATGATCAGCATTCAAGAAAATTGGCACGTTATATTCTTGATTCAACTCATCTACAATTGTGCGTACCATATCTATTCCCATGTACTCTCGCTCACCCTCTGAGGCTCCAATTATTACAGGCTGGCTAAGCTCTTCTGCAACTTCTACAATAGCTCGTGCTTGGTCTAGGTTAGAAATATTAAAATGTGCAATTGCCTTGCCGGCATTTTTATATTCAGCAATAGTTTCAAAATAAATTTCTGATTGTGGTGTTAATGACTTCATATCAACATAGTATACAGCATCTCTCCTGCTATACTAAAATAGAACTTTTGTGCTTGACGAACTTCATCGTCACAACATCAGATTTTTCATTCACTGTACGTCAAAGTACAGCTCATAAAAAATCTTCGTTGTTCCTTGAATTTCATTCAAGCCCATAACTTCTATAAAATACTTATGGAAAACAAACCTCACATGGACTTTATTGCAATCGGTGACACCGTGATCGATGCTTTTATTAGAATTTCAGCTGGACATATTCAAGAAACAGCTCATGGACGTGAAATATGTCTTCCTTATGGAATGAAAGTTCCATTTGACGATGTCTTCATCTTACCTGCTGTTGGAAATAGTGCGAACGCCTCAGTGTCAGCTTCTCGTCTTGGGCTTTCTTCTGCACTTCTCACATCTCTAGGAAAAGATCAACATGGTGACGAATGTCTCGCACAACTTACTAAGGAAGGAATTTCTACTGACTTTGTGCGACAGGAGGAAGGAAAGAAAACAAACTATCATTATGTACTCTGGAAGGAAGATGATCGTACAATTTTAATTAAACATGAGCAATTCACTCCTGTGATTCCTGATATCGGTAGTCCAAAATGGCTCTATCTCTCATCACTTGGCGGTCACACACTTCCATTTCATCATGAACTCATTGAATATGTTAAAAGTCATCCTGATATTTCTCTCGCTTTCCAACCTGGGACATTCCAGCTTGCCTTTGGTAAAGAACTTATGGAGCTCTACAAAATAACTGAGGTTGTGTGCATGAATAAAGAAGAAGCGGAGCAACTTCTTGTTCTTGAAGGTGAGCCAATTAAAGATCTTCTTGATGGACTCCACGCCATGGGACCAAAAATAGTTATCGTGACTGACGGCCCGCATGGTGCGTATATGAAATATGACAATACATATTTTAGTATGCCGCTTTATCCAGATATCGCACCACCTCTTGAACGCACTGGAGCAGGTGATGCATTCTTCTCAACATTCATTGGGTACCTCGCCAAAGGATATGACGCCCCGTACGCGATGCGACGCGCCCCAATTAATAGCATGAATGTTGTACAACACGTTGGAGCTCAAGAAGGACTGTTAAGTGAGCAAGCCTTAGAAGAGTATCTTAAGAAAGCCCCAGAGAGTTACAAGTTGGAGATAATGAAATAGTTAGGGCAGACTTTAGACTTTAGACTTTAGACTTTAGACTTTAGACTTTAGACTTTAGACTTTAGACTTTAGACTTTAGACTTTAGACTTTAGAGAAAAAGTGTACTTGATGAAATATAAATACAATATAAAGTGTGACGCCTTCGGTATCGTTCTTGTCTGAGATTGCCTCCGGTTGGAATAAAGAATATAATCAAAATAGATTTTCTTTGTTATTTTTAGAAAGGTATCTCATGGACACAGAAAAAATGAGAAGCTCTTTATTTTAAGGTTCTCTTATTTACCCCCTTATACACAATAGACCTGTGCGCAATGAGAACAATAAATACTTCTTTTTTCTTAAGTTTAAAAATTATACGATAATCCCCCACCCTCATACTTCTTAATCCGATCAAAGAAAATTGAAGAGGTTTCCCAAAAAATTCTGGTTGTTTCATTAGCTTTTCTTCAATTGCTTTTTTTATTGTATTTTTGTGTGAAGAGGAAATACCAAAAATATCTTCAAAAACTTTATGATGATATGTTATTTCAAACATAGGATAAATAACTAACCCCAGACTTCTTTATGAGTAAGCTTTTTACCTTTCTCTTGTAATCTTTCTTCAGAAAGAAAAGTAAAAGCCTTGTCCTCTTCCAGCATAAGAGAAATATTGAGTAACTCGCTTACTTTGGTTGCTTCTGGAACTTTATCACGTTTTGCAATATAGCTAATAAGTTTATCAACATTTGGTGAAAGCGTAATATTTAATCTTCGTTTTGTTGTTGCCATAATGGTACAAGTGTATCATAAGTGTATCACCTGTCAACAAGCGGCGGCGTAGGCTCCGCTTTTTGTATTCGTATTTTAGCCACAGTCTACAGGCTAAGATCTACAGTCTATTAATGAAGTGTCTCCCTCACCTTCTGTGCTATATGCTTGGCAGTTAACTCATACTCTTCGTACAACTCCTGTACTTTTCCACTCTGACCGAATCTATCTTTTACACCTATTCTTCCAATGCGTATCGGATGATGTTCACTTAAATATTCTGCAACAGCACTTCCGAGACCTCCACTTATTTGATGTTCCTCAACAGTGATAATTGCTCGTGCATCTTTTGCAACACGAAGCAGACACGCGACATCGAGTGGTTTCACTTGTGGCATATTAACAACTGTCACACCGAGCCCTTCTTTCTCAAGTAAAATTGCTGCTTTGATAGCCTCATAAATGATTGGACCACAAGATATAATCGCAATATTATGTACAAAAGTTCCGCCATACTTATGTTGTGGTGTATAAACACTGTAACCCTTACCATGATTCCAAACGTAATTATCTGGCAATAGTATAGGTGTCTTCTCGCGAGTAAGACGCAAGTATGCTGGTTCTTTTGTGGTTGCTATATACTCTGTGATAACACGCGCTTCTACTGCATCACATGGCACAAATACCTGCATGTTAGGAATCATACGCATAATAGCGATATCTTCTATGGCTTGATGTGTAGCACCATCTGGTCCAACTGAGATACCTGCATGAGCACCAACCACTTTTACAGGTACATCATTATATGCAATTGTTGTTCTAATCTGCTCCCAATTTCTTCCAGGAGAAAACATTGCGTAACTCGCCATAAATGGAATATATCCCATCGCAGCCATACCACTTGCGAGTCCCGACATCGCCTGTTCAGTGATACCAACTTCAAAAAATCGCTTTGGAAATTTATTTCTAAATCCATCCATCTTCACACTATCAGTAAGGTCAGCACACAGCGCGATGATTCTGTTATCTTTCTCACCGGACGCAACCAACCCCTCACCGAATCCTTCGCGAGTTGCTTTCTCTTCTTCTTTGGCTGTGAATAAAGTTCGTCTGAGCATATGATTGATTTATAAACTATGACAAGAAAAAGCTTTAGATGCAAGGCATGGGAAAAGTTTAGAAAAAGACGTACACGTAGTACGTTGACTGAGAAACTTAAGGCTCATAACAAAGCAGATAAAGTTTTTTCTTATCATAGTTCTCCGTACTTAATTTTACCTTTCAGAGTGCGTAATTCTTTCAAAGCTACTTTCCCCTCTTCATCATTTGGAGCTTTTCCATGCCATCTATAATCACCCTCAAAAGCAGTTACACCTTTTCCTGGAATAGTGTGTGCGATGATAATCGTCGGTCTATCTAGTGTGCTCTTAGCTTTACCGATTGCTTGGACGATATCCCTAAAATTATGACCATCTATTTCTATAACATGGAAATTAAAAGCTTCCATTTTATTCTTCAAAGATTCTAGTGGAAGAACATCTTCTGTGTAGCCATCAATTTGAATAGTGTTACGGTCAATAATTGATATAACTTTATTTAGTTTATATTTATTAAGCAGAAGAAATGACTCCCATACCTGACCTTCATTAATCTCGCCGTCTCCCATACAACAATAAAAATATCTGTCCGGCTTGTGTTCTTCTAACCTATCCATAAGCGCCATACCAATTGCTTGTGATAAACCACTTCCAAGTGGGCCAGAGGAAGTCTCAAGCCCTGGTAACTTTTCACGATGTGGGTGGCCTTGAAGCCGTGAGCCAAATTTACGAAGTGTTTTTAATTCTGTTACTGAAAAGTACCCCGCGTGAGCCATCGTCGCGTACAAAACTGGAGCAATGTGTCCATTAGAAAGAATAAGTCTATCGCGCTCCACCCAGTCAGGATGACGAGAGTTATGCTTCATAACTCTAAAGTATAATGCTGTAAAGACGTCCGTCATACCAAGTGGTCCTGCGGTATGCCCACTACCTGCCTCCATAAGCATCTTAACGATACTCTCTCGGATATCCTCAGCACGAAGAGTGAGTGCTTGTACTTCTACGTCAGTAAGGGAGTGCATGATGAGTATAGTATACAGCCTTTAGACTGTAGACTGTAGACTGTAGTACACACAATAGCCTGTTGTCTGTCGTCCTCACCTTCTATCTAAAATCATTTTCTAATTTCTGGAGAGTTCTTTTAACATTATCATGTGTAGTTCCGTGACTAAAAAGATATGATCCCACAACAGCACACGATGCCCCCCTGTTTTTTACCATAAGTATTGTCTCAGGATTCATGCTTCCATCTACCTGTATCTCAACATGCTTACATGCATCTTTTAAATATTCAATTCGACGTGGAACTCCATCATCAAAAGGCTGACCTTGGGCACCAATATGTGTAATCCCCATAACCTGTATGAATACTTTAGAGTACGAAAGATCTACCCTCTTAACAAGAGCAGCGAATGCTGGCACGTTTTTATCATTAGAAACACAAAGCCCAAGGTAGACAAGGTGAGGACGAACGATCTCCACAGCTTCAGCAATATCATCATCACTAAAATCATCCACATGAAGAATAATTCGCGTAGCCCCGAGTGCTATCACACGTGGTAAAAATTTCCTCCAGTCTAGAACCATAAGATCAAATTCATATGAAAACCCAGCGAGTAACTCTTCATCCTTAAATGGTAACCATGTTTTCTCAAGCCCGAAGATTCCATCACATAAATCGATCTGCACACGTTCACACAAACCTTCAAGCATAAAAAGCTTACTAATAAGTTGGTCAAAATTGTGTGGAAGTATTGCGGGGGTGATTATCATAGACTAGGGGTTAGGGTGTACGGTGTGATGAACATAATGTCTTAACATACTATAGTAGTGCTTATTTTGAAAAATATTTTGTATATAAAGAAATATATGCCGAAGGGTTGTCACATGATGTATCCATTCCTGTGCAACTAATTGGCACATCGTTAGGAATAATCGGCACAAACAAAACCGCAAGGAGTAGCACTGCGAGTATAAGCCAAGAGGATTTTGTATTCATGGTAACTGACTAGAATGTTTTAGCTCTTGTTTCTACTGTTCCTTTTGGAAGTGTTAACTTTTTAAAGAGTGTAATATGTTCGTCTTTACACTTTAAGTAGTAGCCCCCAGTTCCGTCAGGATAATTATTACAGTCAACAGGGTTAGGATTCGTTACAATAGGTAAGAAAAAAGAAAGTCCTGCAAGGATAAGTAATATGCCGAAAAAAAATTTTATACTTGAGTCCATATTATTTAGTTAATTCATCAATTTTAATAATTCTATCTGCATGACGTTCAACGTGTGAAAATGGCGTCACAAGAAATAGTTCAATTGCTTGCAGTGCTTCAGCGAGCGTCACAAAACGTGCACCGATAGCAAGCACATTCGCATCATTATGCTCACGACCAAGCTTCACGAGTTCAAGATTCCCTCCCGCGTACACAATTGCTCGCACATGTCTGAAGCGATTCGCAACAATCGCCTCTCCCTGCCCTGACCCACCAAAAATAATCGCACATGATGGCTCGTGCATAGCATCCTTCTGTACATTCTCAGCTGCTTGCACCATATACTCTGGATAGTCATCTCCTAGTTCAAGAGTAAGCGCGCCACAGTCATATACTTCCTGACCTTTTTCTTCTAAATATTTTTTAACCTCTTCCTTTAAAGGAAACCCTGCATGGTCTGTTGCTAAGTACATTTTCATATCCATTTAGTATAGCAAGAATTATAAAAGTAGCTAAAGCTAAGCAAAAACCTACACAAGGTCAATAATAATCTCATCAGCTTCTTCTTCTGTGTACACTACTGAAGTTTTTAATGAATGATCAAAACTTTTTTCTGAAATTTTTTCAGAAAGTTTTTCATTTTCTACAACATCATTACGAAGCCGTGATGTTGTAAGGGCATTTTTATTATACTTAAAGAGATATGGTAATTGTTCTGCTTTGTTTGTTGACAGTCCAATTCTTTTAGCAATTATTCGTATAGATTGTATAAAATCAGCCTGAGTACTTTTTTCAAGCATCGTTACCCGTCCAGTCTCTATATCACGTACCGTGTTTGCAATTTTCCCTGACACTTCCTTGATTTTTTCCAGGACTTTATCTTTATCTTTTAACTCACGAACATTTTTTTCTTGTGTAATTTTACGTAAATAACTTATAAGTATTTTAAAATCTACCATATCAAGAGTAACTGGTTCAACTTTTTCTTGTTGCTCTATTTTCTTTACGCCAAGTACTTCTGCTGGTACAACTGGTACATCAGAATCATTTGTTAATACTTCGCTTTTTATAAGATTTTCAGTAGCCTTTCTTTCATGTCTTCTCGTTCTCTTTGCCCTCGCTTTTTTATACTGATCATTATAGTCTTTTAATTCTTCAATAGTACGAAACTGCATCATATTTTTTCTTGTTGAACCAAAGTAAACATCAGTTTGTTGAACAGGAGAAATTACAGAAAAAACAATGGCATCCACCCCTTTAAATGATGGCAAGGTTGCAGTTAAGAACACTTCCACGTTTGAGATGTCGCCAATATTTATTTCTGCGGTTTTAATACCGGAATATTCTTTTACATACTTAACAATAAAGTTATTTTCAGCAACATAAATTATTTCAGGACAATTCCTGTCAATTTCTGTTATCTCTTCTATAGTAATAAAATCTTCCAGCTTCATTTCAAAACAATCTTTATGTGTAAGAACGTCTTCCTTTGTTATCAAATTAAACTTTGAAATAACATCTTCATAAAACTTCGTAAAATCTAGAATACTTCTACCCTTTATTATTTGTTCGATATCCTTATCGGCTCTTTTTAAATACTCCTTCAATTTAATAACGGTAGCATAATTTTTTAACTGAGTCTCTGGTAAAAGGTTTAAGATTTCAGCAGAACTAAGCACAAAAGGTTGTTCAATTTTTGGCGCAACACTTTCTCGAGAACCTGAAGGCACCTCTACAGTAATCTGTTTCTGACTTACCAACTTATTATGTATATATATGTTTTGATTTTGCATAAACGTATTTGACCATGAATTAAAAAAAGGTTCGCCTTCTAATTTCTCCACAAAGACTCCCTCCAGAAGCACTTTCTTAAGTTCATCTAAAGTTACATTATGACAAGTTTTTGCATATAAGGTTTCCTGCTTATACCCATGCATCATTTTTTCTGATTTTGTTATGTTCATAGCAAGCATTAACTGACTTCCAGCTTTAAATACTGAAGAACCTGGAAACACTCGCGTACCCCTTAGTACGTCTAAAGCTGGATCAGTACTGACCGGATCATATGACCTACCTTGATCATCTGAGTAAAAAAGCGAATCAGGCGCACCAGATAAAAGACACTGTGTTATTTTTAATTTATCTGACAAAGCGCTTCCATGTTTTACTTCCATATCTCCGGAACCAAGAACCCGCAGTAACTGCAATCTTATTTGACCGATCTCTTTCAATGCTTTCATATTAAGGAGATGATCAAATGCAAAAGCTTTATTGTAACCAGATTCTTGCCATGTATTCCAAATATTAAGAAGTGTCAAAGGGTCAGAGCCTTGCACTCGCAATCTTCGCTGAGCAATTTCTTGTTGTTCGATTCTTCTCATCTCGTCTGGAGTAGTTTCATTTGAAATCTTTGGTCGTATAAAAACTTGCTTAGCGGCCGATAACGTAGAGCACACATCAACCATCTGAGGAAGCACATCTAAATGCCGTGCTTCTATAAGCATTCTTGATAAATCAGGACGTAATTGTAGTCGTGCCATTTCTTTTCCAACATCTGTAATGTCTCCATGCTGATCTAATGCACCTAACTGCTTTAAACTTTCAAGAGCGCTATGAACTCGAGTACGTGAAGGCTTATCAATAAAATCAAAACCTTCAACATCTTTGATTTCCATATCTTTCATACGAAGAACAACTTCATCAAGATCTGCTCGCATAATTTCAGGTCTTTGAAAATCTTCTTGCTCACTAAAATAATTTTTTGACATCAATCTATGACATGTCCCTGGAGCAGTTCTACCAGCACGCCCCATACGCTGATTCATGTTTGCTTGAGAAGCCTGCATAAGCTCAA
Organism: Minisyncoccota bacterium; assembly: GCA_043731575.1. Classification (GTDB taxonomy): domain Bacteria; phylum Patescibacteriota; class Minisyncoccia; order Phycocordibacterales; family UBA5272; genus UBA11704. The sequence continues at coordinate 10,247 of JAYTIW010000093.1, forward strand.
GCGCGTTAATCCCTGTTTCAGGATTATAGTTCATCTGCTTAAGATAGCCCGCATCTATGACATGTTTTACACCATCAATTGTAACTGAAGTTTCTGCGATATTTGTTGCAACAATAATTTTTCTTTTTTCATTTTTATCAAAAATCCTATCCTGATCTTTTGGATTCATTGCGCCAAAAAGTGCTAGGACTACACACGTTTCATCATTAACAAAAGAATTAATTTCTTCTATTGTCTTATGTATTTCTTCTTCACCTGGCATAAAGATTAAAACATCTCCATTACTTGTTGTTTCAAGGATTTCTTTGGTAACTTGTGCAGCTTTTGTTGTATAATGAGTATTTCCACGTTCATGATATCTAACATCTACTGGATGTAGTCTTCCCGGAACTTTTGCAACAGGAGACTGATCAAAATAGTTTGCGAATTTTTCTTCTTCAATCGTCGCAGAGGTAACAATGATTTTTAACTCTGGGACACCCGCTTCTTTTCTAAGTTTTTGTGCTTGCTTTAAAAGTCCAAGAGCTAGATCAATGTTAATTGTACGCTCATGTGCCTCATCAACCATAACAATATCAAGATCAGATATCATTGGATCACTCCGAAACATGGAGAGTAAGATCCCATCTGTCATAAATGTAGCACGAGTTTCTTGACTTATCTGCTTTTGTTCTCGTGTCATTAAGCCAATTTCACCACCAACTTCTTGTCCTCTTTCTTCAGCAACATATCTAGAAACACTTCTAGCAGGAAGCACTCGAGGAGAAGTAATTGCTATTTTTTTATCCATAAATTCATCAAGCAGAAAAATAGGAATTCGAGTAGTTTTACCAGATCCAGTTTCTCCTACAACAATTGAGGATGGATTATTTTTGATTGCTTCAAGAATATTTAGACGATACGCATCAATAGGCAACTCTCGATGCTTGCTTTCTAAAGAGACTCCTATCCCTTCATTTTGTAGAGCTGTATTAAATTTTCTCTTGTCTTGATTATTAAATATCATACTTTGAAATAAACAATGTAGAAATAAATACGCTCATCTTTTTGGTATCGTGAGAAATTTTTTCAGAAACATTTTCGTACTTTAAAAACGGCTCAGTCACCTCATTCGTACCGAATCTATCAGAAAGAATAAAGAAACTGCCATCTTTACCTTCTGCTGCAATCTTACCCACAATACCAAAGACCGACTTAAGAAATAGATTGGTATCAATATTTCTATAATCATCATACATAAATAAAATATTATAACCTTGAACAAATAAAAAAACTTTACTTGTGTTTGCTTTGGTTATATCTTGTGGAGAAATATGTACGTACTCTTCTACAGACTTCATATTAATTTAGTATACCTTTTATCGAGTATTTTTAAAAAGAATAAGCGCGACCGAAGGCTCCCGACTTTTTAATTTGTAATCAAATTCTTAAAGTCGTAGTCCTGTCCAGGGACGCGCTTATTCTAACTAACTTTCAATTATCACAAAATTCTATCAGAAAGAAGTAAGTTGAGAAAATAGCTTTAGATGCGAGGCGTTAAAGTTTTTTGAGACCAAGATGTACTAGATCTACATCGCGGGAGCAAAAAACTTTAACAACAAAGCAGATGAAGTTATTTTATCGACTTACCCACTTTGGAAACATGTTCAACGAGGGTATGTGTGTACCCCATTTCATTGTCATACCATGCCATCACTTTCACAAGATTACCTCCAACAACACGTGTCATCTTAAGATCAGCAATCGACGCATACGGAAGACCTAAAATATCACTAGACACAAGCTCTTCTTCTGTAGATTGGAAAATACTTGACCATCTGTCGGTAAGCGCAGCATCTTTTAGCGCCTGATTAACTTCTTCTACTGTTGTAGGACGCTTAGAGATAAAGGTAATATCTGCAATAGATCCAGCCGGAGTAGGGACTCGAATAGAAATACCATCAAAAAGACCCTCAAGTGATGGGAATGCCTTTGTTACAGCAATGGCAGCACCTGTTGAAGATGGCACAATGTTTTGTGCAGCAGCACGACCTTCACGAAAATCTTTCTTGTTTGGTCCATCAACGATACTTTGTGAAGCAGTATATGAGTGCACCGTGTTAAGGATTGCTTTCTCAATACCGATAGCTTCATCTAAAATAGCAATCACGGGAGATGTAGCATTCGTTGTACATGATGCGTTAGATGTCACCGCACAAGTACCGAACTTCTCTTCATTCACACCAAGTAAGATAGTCTCACCGTGTACTGACTCATCCTCCCCTTTCTTAGCTGGTGCTGAGATGACGACAGCCTTTGCTCCACCTTTAAGATGAGCTGATGCTTTATCATACGCTACGAAAAGTCCAGTAGACTCCACAACTACGTCCACTTCATTTGTCCCCCATGGAATAGCTGCAGGATCTCTTTCTTGAATCACCTTGACACGCATTGTCTTTGCTTCACTTTCAATAATTAAATACTGTTCATTTTTGTCTTCATGAATTTCTGCATGCACGTCAAAGTGTGCCACACGATAGACCGTATCGTACTGAAGAAGATACGCAAGATTGTGTACATCTCCAAGATCGTTCACTGCAACCACTTCCATATCCTCACGCTCAAAAGCAACTTTAAAGAATGCTCTTCCGATGCGCCCAAAACCATTAATACCTACGCGAATTTTTTTGTCCATATATAAGCTAGTATATAGGGGTTAGTGTGTCGGGTATAGGGGATAACCAATAGACAGCCATTAGCCATTAGCCATTAGGAAAATTATAAACTCAATTCAAGATGGTATATACAAATAAAAAAACCAAGAAATTAATCTTGGGATTGTTGTTGCCGATCTCGCGATCGACCAAATGGTTCTACGCATTATCAGAATGTTATCCGAAAAAGCTTCCCACTGGTCGATCGCGTATCATTGCATGTCTCACGTAAGAATCACTTACCGAGGCCGGATCTCTGCAAGCTTTCTCCTTGTGTGTCTACTAACTCCGTAGCGCTCTCATTCGCTTAAGAGGGCGTTTAAGGCAATAGTTACTGCATGCTTCCTTGCTGACAAAGCAAATGGCATCCCTAAGTTGATGACCTAAATAACACTGTGTCTTCCACCATACGTAAATGAAAGCTTTCGCCCACCTACCTGGTCTTCGTTTTACAGCGTGTGTCGCAGGGAATGTTTCCATTGTATTTAAAAAGTCCTATCTAAAGAACCTTCTTTTCCAGGTTATCAACCCTCAATGAACATTCAAGATACATTATAGCATATACAAAAATCTTGTCAAGTTCCTGTACTGTTTGCTACTATATACCCTATGAACACTCCAGTAAACGATATTATTATTTCCAACCTTTCAAAGACCTACGGTTCGGGCAAGAAAAAGGTATATGTGGTAAAAAATATTTCTCTCACTGTAGAAAAAGGAACAGTGTTTGGTTTTATCGGCCCAAATGGCGCAGGTAAAACTTCCACCATCAAAATGCTTGTAGGACTTTCTCGTCCCACAAGTGGCACTATCAGTATCAAAGGAGGCTCACCTGACGAGCAAAAAGTAAAACAAGTTCTCGGCTTTATGCCAGAATCCCCTCTTTTTTATCAATACCTCACAGGAGGTGAATTCCTCGATTTTATCGCCACACTTTTTAAGATAGAAAATAAGAAAGAAAAGATCGAGCACGTGCTTAAAGAAGTGAATCTCCTTCACGCAAAAGACAAGCGTATCCGCGCATACTCAAAAGGCATGTTACAACGTCTTGGTCTTGCACAAGCTATTATCAACGACCCTGAGATTCTTTTCTTAGACGAACCACTTGATGGTCTTGACCCCATTGGGCGAGCGGAAGTAAAGAAAATAATTCTCGCTCTCAAAGACCGTGGTAAAACTATTTTTATCAATACGCACATCTTAGGAGATGTCGCAGAAATATGTGACAAAGTCGGTATTATTGATAACGGGGAAATGCTCGCAATCGACAGCCCTTCAAAGCTAAGTCACGGATACCGTGATTTAGAGGATGCTTTTGTTGACCTCATTACCAAACGAAGAGCCACACCTAGTACTTCACCCATCTCTTCCCTAACGAATAACGTTCTAACTTCCTAACTTCTACCGCCATGCTTACTAATATCCTCGCCATTTCAAAAAACACCTTCAGAGAAACCGTTCGTGATCGTATCTTACTATCTGCATTCTTTGTCATTATCGCAATGATTATCTTCACACTTTTTATTGCATCTATCTCTTTAGAACAAAGTACTCGCATGATTATCGACTTTAGTACGACCGCAATTTATGCCCTTCAAATATTCGTAGCCATCTTTATTGGGAGCATGCTTATCTATAAAGAAATAGAGCGAAAAACATTTTATCTTATTCTCCCTAAACCAATAACCCAGATAGAAATCATTATCGGTAAATGTCTTGGATTAACACTTACGACAGTTGTTGTAACACTGCTCTCAACTACAGTTCTCTTTGCTATTTTATTTTTCCAAGGTGGGCAAATATTTTTCTGGCCAATACTTGCGTCTGTCTTTATGAGCACTCTTGAAGCCATACTTCTCATTCTCGTTTCTATTCTTTTTTCTGGAATCACCTCACCTATCCTTGCCTCAGTTTCAACAGTTGCAATCTTTGTCATTGGACATGCTGAGAGAATTTTCCGATACATGTTTATGACAACACAAATTCCAGCAATTGAATTTGTTGCAAAGGTTGTCTATTATATTCTCCCAAACTTAGAAAAATTTAATATACGAAACGACATTATTCATGGAATAGTACCCTCACTTGAAATGACTCTTACAGCAGTCCTTTATGGAGTGTCCTATGCGCTTCTTCTTCTTGTCATCACACAACGAGCATTTAGGGGAAAAGACTACTAGATTTAGTTTTTATATACAACACAATGAAGAAGTACTCATCTATTACGATACCTCTAGCAACAGGAACGATACTCCTAGCTCTTATCAGTCTTGTTGTTGCATTCCAGATTAGTTATGATAAACGTTCAAAACCTTTTACCACAAAATTAACTGCACAGACTCGTAATCTTTTTTCTGAAAAATTCTTGCCCTATGTTACCTTTGGGTTTGACAACTTTATTACTGACTATTACTGGATACGATCAGTGCAAGATTTTGTTGTATGGGATGGGAAGAACCCATATTATTTAAACTACTTTAAAAATATTAGTACACTTGACCCGACGTTTGAATATCCATACCTCTTCAGTATCCTTATTGTTCCGCAAAATAAAGACGTCCCGACATTAGATATGATTGCCGAAATTGTTGAAAGAGGAATACAATCAATAAAAACAAGTTGGAAAATACCATTTTATCTAGGGACGCAGTACTATCTCTTTACGAAAAAGTATGACCCTGCAGAAAAGTATCTCGGTATTGCTGCAAAAATTAAAGGTGCCCCTGATGGAGTTTTTCTTATTTATTCAACATTTGTAGGAAGAAATAGCCCAAAACCAATACGAAGCGATGAAGATGCTCTTACTGCACACAAACTTCTAAAAGTTATTTACAATAACACAGATAATGAAACCATTAAGGAGATGGCAAGTAAAGGTATTGAAGAAAAATCCATCAACCAGATGCTTGAGAAAGGAATTATTGCGTATAAAGAAAAGTATAAAAGGTACCCAAAGACAGTTGATGACATGATGACAGTTAATTTTATTTCACTACCTCAAACTTTTTTGGATGCGTTTACGGTAGAGATTAGTCAAAGAGACGGGAGTTTTAGAGTAGTAGGAAAGAAGTAAAATTAATTCAAGGAATCCAATCTAGCAAGTGGATAAAGATTAACGAAGAACCGCGAGTACGCTTTCGATTCCTCACGCAAGCCAAGTAGCTGACTTGCCGTGGGCCCGCCC